>CAZNBX010000076.1:0-4103 GCA_964571305.1 uncultured Novosphingobium sp. | reverse complement strand
GGCGAGGGCGGCGATTTCGTCCGCCAGGCTGGGCTTGCCCGACTGGTCGGCCAGGCTCAGCGCGTCGGCGCGGCCTTCGGCATAGTCGACCCGGCGCTCCAGCTGGTCGAAGCGGGCCATGGCCTCGTCGACGCGTTCGCTGGCCAGCAGGGTACGCAGCTTGACGCGGTTTTCGGCGCTTTCCAGCCGCGCCGCGATGGCATTCTGCCGCGAGCGAGCTTCGCGCAGGCGGTTCTGCAGCTTTTCGATGTCCACTTCATAGGCGCGCAGCGCATCGTCGAGCACGGCGATCTCGGCCTTCAACTGCTCGGCCATGTCGGCGGCCTTCTTCTTTTCGACCAGGGCGGCGCGGGCCAGGTCCTCGCGGTCCTTTGACAGGGCGAGCTGAGCCTTGTCGGCCCAGTCGGCCTGCAGCTGGTCCAGCTTGACCGTGTGGCGGTGCATTTCCTTCTGGTCGGCAATGGTCCGCGCGGCGCTGGCCCGCACTTCGACCAGGGTTTCCTCCATCTCGAAGATGATCATGCGGATCATCTTTTCAGGATCGTCGGCCTTGTCGAGCAGGTCGTTGAAGTTGGCGGCAATGATATCGCGGGTGCGGCTGAAAATGCCCATCCAGGGTACTCCGGAAGAAAAGGTTGATGCGGCTTCCCGCGGGGCGCGGCGCAGTCGTTCGACCTCGGCCTCGAAGCGCGAGGCGCGCTGGCGGGGGGCACTGCCGATCGGGCCAAGGTCGGACGACTGGTCGGTCTGGGCCGGATGTTCCCGGCGGCGGGGGGACTGGGGGCCGCCATCTGGGGTTGCCTGGGAATCCGGCCCAAGCGGGGAAAAGGGGTCATGTCCCATGTCGCGGGTCACGGCGCGGATCAGGCCTGCTGAACCAGGGCCGCTTCGGTCTGGGCGAACGAAGCGGAACGGTCGACCTGCTGGGCCAGGACCAGGACGTTGAACGACAGCATGGCGGCGACGGACAGGACGATTGCCTTATCGAGCGTGCTGGCCTTGCTGATCAGGTTGGTGAACATTGCGGTACTCCACGAATGCGGTTTGCATCCCTCTTCGCAAGCCCCGTGCCAATTCCGGAAATGGCCGATTTTAGGTAGTTTCGCAGGGCTATTCGACGAACGACATGTCGGGATTCTTGCGTGGTGTTGGGAATTTTCGCTACATGTTGGGAATGGAGCGCAACACGCAGTTCGTTGGCCAATCGACCGCCTTCCTCGATTCCGTGGAGCGCGCCAGCCGCGCCGCGCCGATGGGGCGCCCGGTTCTGGTCATTGGTGAGCGCGGGACGGGCAAGGAACTGATTGCCGAACGCCTACATCAGCTGTCGCGCCGCTGGCAGGAGCCGCTGGTCACGCTGAACTGCGCAGCCTTGCCGGAAAGCCTGATCGAGGCGGAATTGTTCGGGCATGAGCAAGGTGCCTTCACCGGTGCGACCAAGGCGCGGGCCGGGCGGTTCGAGGAAGCCGACAAGGGCACGCTGTTCCTCGACGAACTGGCGACCCTGTCGATGGGCGCGCAGGAACGGCTGCTGCGCGCGGTGGAATATGGCGAAGTCACGCGGATCGGTTCGTCGCGGCCGATCCGGGTCGACGTCCGCATTGTTGCGGCCACGAACGAGGACCTGCCCCGGCTGGCGGCGGAAGGGCGCTTTCGAGCCGACCTGCTCGACCGACTGAGCTTTGAAGTGATCACCCTCCCGCCGCTGCGGGTGCGAGAAGGGGACATTCGCGTCCTCTCCGACTATGTCGGGCGGCGCATGGCGGCGGAATTGCACTGGGACGCCTGGCCGGGCTTCAGCGAGGGTGCGATGGCTGCGCTGGAAGATCACCAGTGGCCGGGCAATGTGCGCGAGCGGCGCAACGGGGGGGGGCGCGCGGTCTATCGCTGGGACAACTGGGAAATGCCGGTTGCCCACGTGGTGTTCGATCCGTTCGATAGCCCGTGGAAGCCAGCGCCGATGCCGCGCGCGGGAGAGAGTAAGTCAGCTGAGGTTGTGGCTCCGCTGGCTGCGGCCGTCACCGCCTACGATCAGGTCACGGACCTGCGCGGCGCGGTCGATGCCCATGAAAAGGCCATCGTCGAAAGTGCCCTGGCCCGGCACCGGTTCAACCAGCGCCAGACGGCCAAGGCCTTGGGATTAAGTTACGACCAGCTGCGCCATTGCATGAAGAAGCACGGGCTGAGCGACCGCTCCTGACCCTAGCTGTTGGCGTATTGCCCCGCCTTGGCGTTGAAATTGGTGCGGGCATAGTTCTTTGCCGCCGCAGAGGTGGCGAAGATCTCGTCCTGCATCGTTCCCGTGACCACCGGATAGCCCTGCGAATTGTAGCGGACATCGCGGACAGTCAGGCGGAAGGTGCCATCGGGCTGGCCTTGGATCAGGAAGGGGCGGGTGCGTTGGTCAGTCATTGGCTTGCTCCTTGGCGCGTTCGCGTTCGGCGCGGGCCGTGCGGATAGTTTCCTCCCGCGCGGCAAGGCCAAGCCAGACAGAGCGCGAACGCAGCAATGTCTCGCGCTGGTTGGCAAGCGGGGCGGCGTCGGCGGCGCGGGCGCAGCTTTCAGCCTGTTCGATGTAGAATTTCTCGGACATCATTTGCCGCACTTGCCTTTCCAGCTGGGTTCAGCCGAGCACTTCGATCACGGCGAGGCGCGTCTGTTCGCGCGTCAGCGGTGAAGGCGTGGCCCGGTGACAGAGCGACGCGGTGCCGCTCATGGTGGTGGCATTCGGACGCAGCCGGGTGCCGCGGCGAATTGCCGGTATCAAACTATTCAATGTCATCGTGTCTTCCGGGCAGAACGATGCTGCCCTTTTCGTCGTTGGTTTTACGTAAAAGGCTAATGTCGCCGCTTCCCATGAGGGCCCGTGGGGCCTCCGCCCGGACCGCGCTCACGAAATACGATGCGTCCTTTGCTGAGGTCATAGGGGGTCATTTCGACCTTGACCCGGTCGCCCACGACCGAGCGGATGCGGAACTTGCGCATCTTCCCGGCCGTGTAAGCGATGATCCGGTGTTCATTCTCGAGGACAACGCCGAAGCGGCCATCGGGAAGGATTTCGTCGATCTGGCCTTCGAGGGTCAGGAGATCCTCCTTGGCCACCGGTTCAGGCTGCTTCGAGCTGAACGGCCGAGGTCTTGCCGCGACGATCGGTTTCCAGTTCGTATTTTACGCGCTGGTCCTTGTCGAGCGAGCCCATTCCGGCGCGCTCTACGGCAGTGATATGCACGAATGCATCGTCGCCGCCTTCATCGGGAGAGATAAAGCCATAGCCCTTGGTGGAATTGAAAAACTTTACGGTGCCTACTGGCATGATCGGTTCCTTTCACGAAACACGGGTGATCGCCCGGCAAGAGGCCGGTCGAGCGAAGAAGCGTGAAATGGAACGAAGGAGCCATTTATAGGCAGAAAAGTTCCGTCGCAGGCGACGTTAGCAACATCCATGTAGGCGCTATCCCCTGCTAATGCAATGGCCGTGGAATCTGGCCCTTGCTTTTCCGGCGCCTCGCGCCTATCTGCGCATCAATCCCGAAATTGTGACGCAACGGAGGGGCTGGCGCCGAAATGGGGCCGGCACGAAACCGCATTGTCACATGGTCCGGGCAAACGGAGTTATCATGGCGGATATCGCGCGCATTATCGAAGTTGTCGAACCGGAGGCCAAGGCCCTCGGCTTCGATCTCGTGCGCGTGCGCTATTTCAAGGGTGGCGAGATCGGGCCGCTCTCCGATGCCGAGGAATATACGCTCCAGATCATGGCCGAACGTCCCGAGACCGGGCAGCTGGTGATCGAGGATTGTGCCGCCCTGTCGCACCGCATTTCCGACGCGTTCGACGCGCTGGAGGAAAAGGGCGAGGTCCTGATCGAGGATGCCTACCGCCTCGAAGTGTCGTCGCCCGGGATCGACCGTCCGCTGACCCGCGCCAAGGACTATGCCGACTGGGCCGGACACGAAGCCCGCGTCCAGCTGGTCAATCCGGTCGAAGGCAACCGCAAGTCGCTCCAGGGCGATCTGGTTGGCATCGCCGACGAAATTGTCACCATTGCTGACAAGAAGTCCGGCGAAGTGTCCTTCCCGCTGACCGACATTCATTCCGCCAAG
>CAZNBX010000075.1:6956-7251 GCA_964571305.1 uncultured Novosphingobium sp. | reverse complement strand
CCTCAGCTACCTCGGCGCCGAACGCGTGTTCCCGAACTACAACGTGATGGGCGTGGCAAAGGCCGCGCTGGAAACCAGCGTGAAGTACCTGGCGAACGACCTGGGTCCGGACAAGATCCGCGTCAACGCGATCTCAGCCGGCCCGATCCGTACCCTCGCGGCCAGCGGGATTGGCGATTTCCGCTACATCCTGAAGTGGAACGAACTCAATTCGCCGCTGCGTCGCAATGTCACGATCGAGGACGTCGGTGGTTCGGCGCTTTACCTGCTGTCCGATCTGTCATCGGGCGTGACG
>CAZNBX010000075.1:0-6946 GCA_964571305.1 uncultured Novosphingobium sp. | reverse complement strand
AGCTGAATCAGGGCTTGGTCGGGGCCGGCGCGGCAGCGGCGGCCTCGTCAGCCTTGCGCTTGTCTTCCATCTGCTTTTCGACTTCCTCGACCCGCGACTGGGTCTCGGTCGCCTCGGAATCGATGGTCGAAAGACGTTTGGCGCGTTCTTCGGCAATCAACTGGCCGAACTTCACGTTGGGATCGGTCGCCTTGTCGCCCGCGGCCTGCTTCAGCATCTGCCCGGTGCAACCGGTCCAGCCGCCTGCACCTACCGGCGAGCAGCTCTGCGTGCCTGTGCGGCCTACGGTTTCGTAAGCGATGACCTTGTTGTTCCACGCCTCGTTCGAGGGGCTGGTGCTCTGGCGAAGGTTCTCCGGAATACGGAAGCGCTCGCTTTCCGCCTTGCGGGCACAGACTGTGATCGTGTCATTGCCCGATTCCGGGCATTTGTCGTCGCCATAGATGATCACCATGTTCATCTTCGGCTCTGGCGCGGCGCCTTGTGCGGCGGCAGGACCGGCCAGGGCGAGCCCGAGGGCGAACGGAACGGCGGCAAACAGCTGGCGCATCACTGGAACTCCTGAATAGTGCTTGCCCGTATAAGGACTTCCCGCATTGAATAACAGCTTAAGCGCTGCGCGCCTTGCCGTGTATCAAAAACGGCTGGCGTCAGATCCGTTCCGCCAGGCGGATCGCGACGCGGCAACCAAGCCGGATCGCTCCGGACAGCAGAGTGTAGCCCGGGGCTTCCTCTGCCCCCGCGGCAAGGGCCGCGTCGCGGTGGGCGCGTTCGTCATCGCGGAACTGCTCGATCAGCGTCGACAGTTCGGGATCGTCCTGGCCCAGTTCCTCAAGCTGCTGGGTATAGTGGCGGTCAATCTCAGTCTCGACCGCAGCGGTACAGGCCATGGCCGCCTTGGGACCGATCAGCGCAGTCGCCGCACCCAGCGCAAATCCGGCCATGTCCCAGAACGGCTGCAAAGCGGTCGGGCGCACGCCGCGTTCGGCCAACAGCGCGTCGAACTTTTCACGGTGCGCCGCTTCCTGCTCAGCCATGTGCTGGATCTCGGCTGCGATAGGATTGCGATCGCCCAGCACGGCTAGCTGGCCAGCATAGATTCGGGTCGCACCATATTCACCAGCCTGGTCGACGCGAAGCATCCGGGCAGAGGCAGGATTGGTCACGAGATCAGGCTCCCTTGCGCAGGCTGGCCAGGCCAATGAGGGCGAGCGGCACCGAAATGAGGAAGTTGAAGCCCGCCAGCGAAATGCCGAACAGGTCCCACGGGGCAACGTCGCAGCGCACCACGGGAGCATTGAGGATCGCGTCCAGCGCATTGCCGGAACCGCTTCCCGCGACCGTGGTGCAAGCGGTCATCCCCTGCCACCAGCCATATTCGATCCCGGCATGATACCCACCGATCAGGCCGCCGGCGAGGATAGCGATCAGGGCAAGCGCGGTCAGAAGCTTGGCACCGGGGCGAAACCAGGCCAGCACTGCGAACGGCAGCGCGGCGAACAGGGCATAACGCTGCCACCAGCACATCTCGCACGGGTAGAGGCCAAAGCCGTACTGGCTGAGATAGGCCCCGCCGAGCAGCGCCAGCGGTACCCCGAGCGCAATCGTGCGCGCCAGCCGATATTCCTTCACCGCAGCCACGGTCAGCGCTTCTTGCCCATGACCGGCACCGCGGTGCGGCGCAGAGTCTGGATCGCGTAATAGAGCTGGAAGTCCTTGATCCCCTTTGCCTGCAGTTCTTCCGGCGTCATCTTGAAGCGCGGGTCCTGCTGGCGGTCGGCCTCGAGCTTCTTGTCGTCGAGCGCCACTTCGTTGACGAGGTGGCGGCGCAGGTCGCTTTCGCGGATCGACATTTCGGAACGGCGGCGAGCATCCGGGTCAGACAGCTGCGGCACCGCGATATCCGGCACGATCCCACCCTCCTGCACCGAGCGGCCGAGCGGAGTGTAGTACCGAGCCGTGGTGATCTTCACCGCGCTGGTGCGGCTATTGTCGAGGAAGAACAGCGACTGGACCGAACCCTTGCCGAAGCTGCGCTCGCCCATGATCACGGCGCGGCGCTGGTCTTGGAGCGCACCGGCGACGATTTCCGAGGCCGAAGCGGAGCCCGCGTCGATCAACACGACTACCGGCAGGCCGCGGGCGAGGTCGCCCGGGATCATGCTTTCGGCCTTGAAGTACTCATCGTCGCGCGCGTTGCGGCCGCGCTGCGAGACAATGTCGCCCTTGGTCAAAAAGATGTCCGACAGGGCCACGGCTTCTTCCAATGCCCCGCCCGGGTTCTGCCGCAGGTCGAGCACGAGACCGGTCAGCTTTCCGCCGGACTGCTTCTTCAGGTCCTCAAGCCCCTTGGCCACGTCGGTGCCAACGTCGGCGCTGAATTCGTTGACCGAAATGACGCCAACGCCGTCCTTGAGTTCCCAGGTCACCGGCTCAAGCTTGATCACGCCGCGGGTCACGGTCACGTCGAAGGGTTCATCGCGGCCAGAACGGAAGATCGTCAGGCGAATGGTAGTTCCGGCCTCACCGCGCATCTGCGCCACGGCATCATCCAGTTCGCCGCCATAGATCAGCTTGCCGTCAAGATGGGTGATGTAGTCGCCCGCCTTGACGCCTGCCGCTTCGGCCGGGCTACCCTTCATCGGCGCGATAACCTTGACCGCGCCATCATCCATGATCACCGACAGGCCCAGGCCCGAATAGTTGCCGTCGATCATGGTGTTGAGCCGCTGCATCGAGGCGCCCGACAGGAACGAAGAGTGCGGGTCGAGCGAGGAGAGCATTCCCTCGATCGCGCCTTCCTCCAGCTTTTCGTCGTCGATGTTCTCGACATAGCGCAGCTTGACCAGCTGGTAGACCGTCGCAAGCTTGGCGAATTGGGCCGAGGCGCGGCCATCAACCGCAGCAAGGCCAGCCGTGGTTGCCGGGATCAGGGCGACAGCCGAAACCATGGCTACGGCGCGGAACATGGACGGTAACTTCATCGGGCGTGCGGCCTTATTGCAATTGCCAGCGCACCTTATCGCGCGCGCTGGCTTAACGCCAGATGGCGTGTCTGTCAGGAAATGGAATCAGCGGCGCAGGAAGTCCAGTGGGTTGAGCGGTGTACCGTCCTTGCGCAGTTCAAGCGTGAGGACCGGACGCCCTGGCCCCGCCTGGCCAAGCGGGGCGCCGGCAATGACGGTCTGGCCGACGCGGACGTTGAGCGTGGCGAGGCCGGTGACCAGCGACGTCCAGCCACCGCCATGCTCGATTATGACGATGGCGCCATAGCCTTGGTAGGGTCCAGCAAAGGCGACGCGGCCCGCTCCCGGAACGACGGCCTGGGCTCCGGCCCGGGCGCCGAGGGCAATCCCGCGCGATTCGGCCTGCCCCGCTGCGCCATTCCCGAACCCGGTAAGCAACCGCCCTGCGACGGGAAGCTGGTAGGGCGCGGGCGCGTTCACCGTCGGCGCGGGCGTTTCGGCCATGGGCGCAATCGCATTGCCTTGCGGCTGGGCCGGACGCAGGACCGGGCCGGGAAGGGCGGCCAATTGCGCGCGCAGGCGTCCCGCCTTGTCCAGTTCGCCCATCAGCGAGGTCAGGTCCCGCGCCTGTTCGGCAAGAGCCAGGGCGCGTTCCGCCTCGCGGTCGGCGCTGCCGCTGGCGCTGCGCGAATCGAGCCGCTGGCGCGCTTCCACCGTGGCGAGCAACTGGCGCCGCTGGCCCAGTTCAACCTGGCTGGCGCGCAGTTCGGCACTGGCCTGTTCGGCAGAGCGCTGAAGCTGCTTGGACCGCTCGATCGCGGCGCGTAGTCCGGCGGTACGACGGCCGATCTCGGGCAGCATCGTTTCCAGTACCGCGCGCAGATAGACTGCATCCTGCAAGGATCCGGGTCGGAGCAGCGAGAACACCGCCGGGCGGCGCGACAGGCGCTGGAGCGCTGCAGTCAATTCGACCACTGGCTTTTGCCGCTGCGCCAGCTCGGCCCGCAGGGCGAGCTGCTGCTGCGCGATCAGGCGCACCTTGGCCTCGTTCTCGGCAATCCGCGCCTCGGCTTGCTGCACCCGGGCGGCAATCGCGGCGCTTTCCTGCGCGGTCTTGTCCGCCGCAGCAGTGGCACTGGCCGCTTGTCGTTCAAAAGCTTCGGCGCGCAGCTGCGCCTCGCGGCCCTGGGCCTCGGCACTGCGCAGGGCGCTCTGCGCATCCTGCGTACTGTCGATCGCCTGGATCGGACTTTGCGCCTGCGACAGTTCATACCCCAGCAAGAGGGCAAGACCGGCGACACAGATCAGGACGAAACGGGCAATCATTGCCGTCACTTATCCTGAACGATGATAGGGATGGCCAGCAAGAATACTGGTTGCGCGCCACAATTGTTCGGCCAGCATCGCGCGGACCATCAGGTGCGGCCAGGTCATCGCGCCGAAGCCCAGCAACAGGTCGGCCTGGTCCCGCGCGGCCTGCCCGTGGCCATCGGCCGCGCCGATCAGGAAGCGGGTTTCGCGGACCCCGTCATCGCGCCAGCGGCCAAGCAGGGCAGCGAAGTCTTCCGAGCTCATCTGCTTGCCGTGTTCGTCGAGCAGAACCTCGCGATAGGGGGACTGCGGCTGGGGGATCGTGCCGCCCACGTCGGGCAGTTCGGTGAGTGTCAGCGGCCAGGTAACGCGCTTGCAATAGCGCGCGACCAGTTCCGCTTCGGGGGAGCGCCCGATCTTGCCCCGGGCAATGATGTGCAGGCGCATCGCGGTAGATCAGGCGCTACCCGAATCTCCGAAGGCCCACATCCGCTCAAGGTTGTAGAAGCTGCGCACTTCGGGACGGAACAGGTGAACCACCACGTCACCGGCGTCGATCAGGACCCAGTCGGCAGCCGGCAGGCCTTCGATCCGGGCATGCCCGAAACCGCCGTGTTTGATCCGCTCAGCCAGTTTCTGGGCCATGGCGGCGACCTGACGCGTCGAACGACCCGATGCGATCACCATGTGATCGGCAATCGAGCTTTTCCCTTCAAGCGGGATGGACACGATTTCCTGGGCCTGATCATCGTCGAGCGACTTCAGCACCAGTTCGTGAAGAGATCCCGGCTCCGACGGGGGAAGCGGGGTGGGAGTGCCAGCAGCGGCAGGCGCGGATTGGGCAGATGTCATTTAAGCGGGAACGGCTCCTCTAGGCGGGCTTCGCAGGCAATCATGCGATGTCTGGATCGACGGGATGGTGCGTCAGGGGATCCCGGAGCCGCTTGCCGGAAAGCCGGCGGGCCCAGTCTGGATCGGTGCGGCGAATGGCTGTCGCCGAACGCGGATCGGGATCGAAACGCAAATGTATCAGCGCGGGTGCGCTCCATCCTGCCCGGTGCTTCAGGCTGGCAGCGGACCGCCGGAATCGGCCGAGCCAGGCCCCGGCGAGGCTCGCCCGGGCGGCTGCATCATAGCCCGGACGCGCGATAACCGCAATCGGCATGGATCGAGCGAGGCGTCGCCAGTCTTTCCACTGGTGCAATTGGGCGAGATTGTCGCTCCCCATCAGCCAGACGAACCGGTGTTTCGGATAGCGGCGCTGCAAGCGATGAAGCGTGTCCACGGTGTAGCGGGTGCCCAGTTCGCGCTCGATCTGGCTGGGCACGATGGGCGCGCGCCGCGCCTGCTTCCGCGCCGAAGCGAGCCGCGCGGCAAGCGGTGCCATGCCCTGTTTGGGCTTGAGCGGATTGCCCGGTGAAACCAGCCACCACACCGCGTCGAGGCCCAGCGCGTGCCGCGCGAACAGGCTGATCCGGCGGTGCCCGCCATGGGCGGGATTGAAGCTCCCGCCGAGGAGCCCGATCCTGCTCAGGGCCGGACCTGCCCGGTCCCGCGCACCACCCATTTGTAGGTGGTCAGGCCCTCCAAGGCGACTGGCCCGCGGGCGTGCAGGCGGCCGGTCGCAATGCCGATCTCCGCGCCAAGTCCGAACTCGCCGCCGTCGGCAAATTGCGTGCTGGCATTGGCCATGACGATGGCGCTGTCGACCTCGGCAAGGAAGCGTTCGACCGCGGCCTCGTCCTCGGAAACGATGGCCTCAGTATGCTGCGAGCCATGCGCCGCAATGTGGCGCAGCGCATGGTCCAGTCCGTCGACCACCGCGACCGCGAGGATCGAATCGAGGTATTCGGTATCCCAATCCTCGTCCGATGCAGCGCCGATTCGCGGATCGAGCGCCATGGCCCGGGCATCGCCGCGCAGTTCGCAGCCGCGATCGAGCAGGGCTGCGACCACTGCCTGCGAAGCCGGGAACTGCGCATCAAGCAGCAGGGTCTCCATCGCCCCGCAAATCCCGGTTCGGCGCAGCTTGGCATTGAGCGCGATTTCCACCGCCTTGGCCGGATCGGCGGCGGCGTGGACATAGGTATGATTGATGCCATCAAGGTGGGCGAGGACCGGAACCCGTGCATCGGCCTGGACCCGCGCGACCAGGCTTTTCCCGCCGCGCGGCACGATCATGTCGATCAGGCCGGCAGCGGTCAGCATCGCGCCCACGGCGGCGCGGTCCTGGGTCGGCACCAGCTGGACTGCCGCAGCCGTAACGCCAGCGCTTTCGAGCCCCTTGACCAGGGCGGCATGGATCGCGCGGTTAGACTGCACCGCCTCGCTCCCGCCGCGCAGCAGGACGGCATTGCCTGACGCGACGCAAAGCGCCGCCGCATCGGCGGTAACATTGGGACGGCTTTCGTAGATGATGCCGATCAGGCCAATCGGCACGCGAACCCGGCTGAGATGCAGGCCATTGGGGCGCTCGGTTTTGTCGATGATCTGGCCAACCGGATCGGATAGGCTGGCAACGTTTTCAACCGCATCGGCAATGCCCGCCAGCCGCGCAGGATCGAGCTTCAACCGGTCAAGCATGGCCGCAGACAAGCCGTTCGCTTCGCCCGCAGCAAGGTCGCTGGCATTCGCTGCCAGCACTTCCGCCTCGGCCTCGCGCAGGGCGG
>CAZNBX010000074.1:0-7259 GCA_964571305.1 uncultured Novosphingobium sp. | reverse complement strand
CTGGTGGTCACCGGGGTCGGCTGGGGCGGGATCATCGTCCCCATGCGGGCGATCGTGGTCGCGCTCGGCGTGTTCGCCGGGTTCCCCCGCCTGCCCTCGCCCAGCCTCGAATCGCTGGGCAAGGCCGACGTGAAGTCGCTGGTCGGGCGCACCGAATTGTGGCTGGAAAGCCAGCGCGCCGCCCTGCCCGCGCCGGCGGTGCAACTGGTCGATCACATCGGCCTGCAACTCGATGCGCTGGGCCAGCAGCTCGACGGGCTCGACCCGAATGCCCCCGCCGCGCGCGACGTGCGGCAACTGGTTGGCGAGACGCTGCCCGGCCTGGTCTCAACCTATACCAGCATCCCCCACCACCTGCGCGGCGAGGCGCAGGCGGGCAGCAGCCCGGACCAGCAATTGAGCGAAAGCCTGGGCAAGATCAGTGCCGAGATCGACAGCGTGACCCGCCAGCTGGCGGCAGGCGCAATCGACAACCTGGCGATCACCACCCGTTACCTTGATTACAAATATGGCGCTGCGCTCGAAGCGCCGAAGGAGACCAATTGATGCGCGTGCCGATCCCCCACCAACTCGGCAAGGAAGAGGCCAAGCGCCGCCTGAAGGCCCGCAGCCACGAAGCTGGCGGGCTGATCCCCGGCGGGGCCGACGTTGCGGTCGATTGGCCCAGCGAAGACCGCATGACCATGGCGGTCACCGCCATGGGGCAAAGCATCAATACGGTGATCGACGTCGAGGAAGAGGCGGTGATCTTCCAGCTCGATCTGCCGCCCGCGCTGTCCTTCGTCGAACCGATGATCCGCGGCGTGGTCGCGGAAAAGGGCCAGAAGCTGCTGAAGTAGCCTCGGAGCCTAAAGCTCCAGGTACATCCGCGGAATGCGGAGCTGCTGCGCGGAGACCTGGATTTCGCGCAGGAACAGGACCAGCGCCCACATCAGCAAGCCAACCGCGAGCAGGAATGTCGCCGCAGCCAGCCGCTGCAGATTGAGGTGGACCAGTTCCTCAAGGAACAGGACCGCCACGGTAACGCCGATAGCCAGCCCGCCGATCACCATCAGCCGAATGGCGCGGGTGATCAGCGTGATGCGTTGGTCGATCATGCGGATTTCGGCGACCAGTTCCTCGCGGTCGGGTCCGTCGGTGCGGGTGAAGCGATCCTGTAACTGGCGCGAGCGGTCGACCACCCGGCCCAGCCGTCCCGACAGCAGGTTCAGGATATTGCCGATGGCGACAAGGACGAATACCGGCGCCAGGGCAAGCTGGATGGTCTGGGCGATCATGGAGCAAAGGCTAGCCGCAGGCGTTGCTGGTGAAAAGGCCCACGCAATCCTATGTTCAGGCAAATGAACGGAATGGTGTATCGATGACCCGCAAGCTCCTTTTCCCCGCCCTCGTCCTTGGCGCCTTAGCCCTGTCCGGCTGCGCCACGGTCTTTTCCAAGCATCCGGTCGGCAATAGCGCGGTGCCACAGCCGGCCAAGCCGGTCGAGATCAGCCGCTATCTGGGCCGCTGGTACGAAGTGGCGCGCTATGAGCAAGGCTTCCAGAAGGACTGCGAGGGCGTCTCGGCCGACTATGCGCTCCGCGACGATGGCAAGATTTCGGTCCTCAACCGCTGCCGCAAGCCGGATGGCAAGATCAAGGACGCCACTGGCCGGGCCAAGATCGTCGACAGTGCGACCAATGCCAAGTTGAAGGTCAGTTTCTTCGGCCCGTTCTATGGCGATTACTGGGTGCTGGACCATGCCGACGACTATTCCTGGTCCATCGTCGGCGAACCTTCCGGACGCTATCTCTGGTTGCTCAGCCGCGATGCAACACCGGGAAAGGAACGCCTAGACTCGCTGATCGCCCGCGCCCGGGCGCTGGGTTATGACACCTCCATGCTGCGGATCACCCAGCAGCCCTAGAAAAAGAACTTCTGCTGCCAGTAGAAGGTGGAGGTCACCGGCTCGCCCGCATCATTGGTCGCGGGTTTGAAGCGCAGGCGCTCAATGGCGAGGCTGCACGCGCGGGCATCGGTATCGGGAAAGCCGCTCGAGCGGTAGACCCGGCAGGCCGTGGCCCGGCCACTGGGCGCCACGGTCAGGGCCAGGATCACCGATTTGCCGATCCGCGCCTCGCGTCCGCCCGGTGGGACCGGAAAGTCGCGGGCGTTGCTGATCTGGCCGGAAATGTGGACCGCCTTGGTCGCGCCGCCGCTGCCCTGCCCGCTGCCCGCTCCGCCGGAGCCCGTGCCTTCGCCGCTGCCACCCGCACCGGTCCCGGTACCCTGATTGGTCGCGCCTGAGGTGACTGCCGAACCCGTCGAACTGGCCCGCGGCGCGGGAGCCTTGGCAATCGGGACCTTAGGCAGCGGCGCCTTGGCCGCACTCGGCACCGCTTGCTTGCCCACTTCGCCCTGCGCTCCCGCCGCCTGCGGCTCGGGTGCGGGAGGAGGTGGCGGCGGAGGCGACGCGGTGATCGCCACGGTGAAGGTCGACAGGACCCGGTCCACTGCTTTCTGGGTAAAGTCGGGCGCGAAGGCGCGAATCAGGCCCAGGATCGCGACCAGGTGCAGCAGGGCAACCAGCAGCAAAACGCCAAGGCGGGTCCGGTTCGGTGCTGCCATCAGGTTCCGCAATAGGTGACGTGGGGCGGAGTTCCCTCCGGCGCGCCGAATTCATACCGCTCCAGCCCGTCGCGACGGAGATAGGGCTGGGTGACGACATCCAGCAGCTCGCTGAACGCCTGCATCTCCCCGCCCTCCGCCGCCTTCAGTGCGGCATCGGTCAGATGGTTGCGCGGGATATAGAGCGGGTTAACAGCGTCCATCCGCGCGCGCCGCTCGGGTCCTAAACCTGGCTCACGCGCCAGCCGCGCCTGCCACTGGTCCCACCATGCTTGCAGCGCCACGGGGTCGGTGCACTCGGCCCCGACAACGCCATAACCCTGCTCCAGCGAAGCACCGAGCGCACGGAACAGGCGAGTGAAGTCCCCGCCTTGCCCTTCCAGCGCATCGAACAGAGCCTTGCCCAGAGCAAGGTCCGCTTCCTCCGCCAGTGTCAGGCCCAACTTGGCGCGCAGCCCCGCGATCCAATGGCGCTCGTAACGCGCGCCCCACTGCTCCAGCATCACCCGCGCCGCCTCGTTATCAGCCTCGTCCACTTCGACAATCGCTTCGATCAGCGCCGAGGCCAGGCGATAGAGGTTCCAGCGGCAGACGGCCGGCTGGTTGGCAAAGGCATAGCGCCCCTGCCGGTCGATCGAGCTGAACACCTGCCCGGCGGAATAGGCGTCGAGGAAGGCGCATGGACCATAGTCGATGGTTTCGCCGCTGATCGTGACGTTGTCGGTGTTCATCACCCCGTGGACGAAACCCAGGTTCATCCACTTGGCGACAAGCACCGCCTGCGCCTCGCATACCGCTTCGAGCAAGGCCAGCGGGCGGTTGCGTTCGCCCAGCCGTTCCGGAAAATGCCGCTTCAGCGCATAGTCGGCAAGCTGCTCGACCGCCTCGCGCCCCTTGTGCGCCGCCGCCCATTCGAAAGTGCCGACCCGCAAGTGACTTGAGGCGATGCGGGTCAGGACCGCCCCCGGCTGGGGCGTTTCGCGCCACACACCCTCGCCGGTCAGGACCACGGCCAGGCTCCGCGTGGTCGGCACGCCCAGCGCAGCCATGGCTTCGGAAATCAGGTATTCGCGCAGCGCCGGGCCCAGCCCGCACTTGCCGTCGCCCTGCCGCGAATAAGGGGTGGCGCCAGAACCCTTGAACTGCAGGTCGAACCGCGCGCCATCGGCCGTCACCACTTCGCCCAGCAATAGAGCGCGGCCATCGCCGAGCTGCGGATTGAAGTGACCGAACTGGTGGCCCGCATAGGCTAGCGCGAGCGGCTGCGATCCGGGCAGCTCCTCCGCGCCCGAGAACCAGCGCACCAGCTGCTCTTCGCCAGCTTCGAGCAGCCCGATGGCCTCGGCCAGCTCCGCATTCCACACGACCATGCGCGGCGCGGGCGGCTGGGCCGCCTGCCAGGGGACGTAAAACCCTTCCAGCTCGTGCGCCAGGCTATGGTCGAAGTTCAGCATCAGCCGGAAATCTTCTCCAGCGACAGGGCATTGATGCAGTAGCGTAGCCCGGTCGGCAGCGGGCCATCGGGGAAGACGTGCCCGAGGTGCGCGTCGCAGACGTTGCAGAGCGCCTCGACCCGGACCATGCCGTGGCTTTGGTCGAGGTGATAGCCGACCACGCCTTCTTCCACCGGCGCGCCAAAGCTGGGCCAGCCGGTGCCGCTTTCAAACTTGGTCGTGCTGTCGAACAGTTCGGTGCCGCAGCACGCGCAGGCATAAAGCCCGGGCTGGAACAGGCTGCACATTTCGCTCGAAAACGGGCGTTCCGTCCCGGCCAGGCGGGTCACCTGGAACTGGTCCGGGCTCAATTGCGCGCGCCATTCGGCCTCGCTCTTTTCCACGCGGCGTGGCGGCGGGTTTTCCGCCCCCTTGGCAAGTTCAACGACCTTGGCCCAGTTCATCTGACAATCTCCCTGCAGTCCGGCGCGACCCGTCTCTGCACCATGGCGCTGTGCACCGCCATAGGGCTTGTCCGCGCACAGCGCGTCAATTCGGGACTTGGGGATTGTACCTGATCTATTCAACGCATCGCGTAATCGATTGCTGACGGCCCGTCCCTAAGCGGCTAGGGGCGAGCGCAAATTCCGCAGGATCATCCCCCCATGCTTCGTCGCAAACCGCATCCCGCCTTACTTGTCGTGGCGGTCACGTTCCTGGCCCTGCTGTTTTCCGCGGGGCTGCGTTCCGCGCCGGGCGTGATGATGAAGCCGCTGGAGCTCTACTTCGGCTGGGACCGGGCAACTATATCCTTTGGCGCTGCTATCGGCATCCTGCTTTTCGGCCTCGTTGGACCATTTGCCGCCGCCCTGATGATGTCGTTCGGCATCCGTCGCACAATGATGGGCGGGCTGGCGCTAATGGCAGTTGCCACCTTTGCCAGCCAATGGATGACCATGCCGTGGCATTTCGTCCTGACCTGGGGGGTATTGTCGGGAATTGGCTCGGGCGCGGTTGCGTCGGTGCTGGGCGCAGCGGTCGTAAATCGCTGGTTCGCGACCCGGCAGGGGCTGGTGATGGGCTTTCTCAGCGCAAGCACGGCAGCGGGAGCGCTGGTCTTCCTGCCGTTCATGGCCTGGCTGTCACAGGGGATCGACTGGCGCCCGGTTGCCCTGGCGGTCAGCATTTCCTGCGCCGCCCTGATCCCGCTCGTCGCCCTGTTGGTCCCGGAGAACCCCGAGGCCAAAGGCCATCGACGCTATGGCGAGACTGAGGCCACCCCGCCGCCACAACTTAAGCAGGCCGCAACCCCATGGCTTGCGATCGAGGCGCTGAAGCGCGCGGCGGTCAAACCCGTGTTCTGGATCCTTGCCGGAACCTTCTTCGTCTGCGGCCTCACAACCAATGGCCTCGTCGGCACGCACCTGATCGCGTTCTGCGGCGACCATAGCATTGCTCCGGTCGCGGCGGCGGGGCTGCTCTCGCTGATGGGCTTCTTCGACCTGATCGGAACGACCGCCTCGGGCTGGCTGACCGACCGCTATGATCCGCGCCGACTGCTGGCGATCTACTATGGCTTTCGCGGGCTCTCGCTGATCGCCCTGCCGTTCATCGAATTCGACACGGTCAGCCTGACGATCTTTGCGATCTTCTATGGCCTCGACTGGATCGCAACGGTCCCGCCGACGGTGCGCCTGGCAAACGAGTCCTTCGGACCGGTCGATGCGACAATCGTCTTCGGCTGGATCATGGTCGCCCATCAGATCGGAGCTGCGGTCTCAGCCTTCGGCGCGGGCGTGATCCGCGAACAGGCCGGAACCTACATGCCCGCCTTCGTCATCGCGGGTGCGTTCGGGATTGCAGCTTCGTTGGTGTTCATTGGGGGGCGGCGGCACATTCCGGCCGGCGCGGTCCTGGCCCGTCCATAACGCCAGACCGACCAAGCCCAAGGCATCCGGTCCGCGAAGTGCACATATTTCTGCAATCGATTGTTTTTCTATTGTTGCCCATGTGACATGAAGCGGCATAGTCAGCGAAAGTTACCCAACTGGAGAGTGCCGTGGACCAGGTAAAGCCGCATCTTTCGCTGCCGCGCATTCTCCAGATGAACCTCGGATTCCTGGGCCTGCAGTTCAGTTTTGGTCTGCAACAGGCCAACCCGATCTTTGCCTACCTCGGCGCCGACGAGAAGGATTTCCCGTGGCTTGGCATCGCCGGGCCGCTGACCGGACTGCTCGTCCAGCCGCTGATCGGCGTGATGAGCGACCGCACTCTGTCGCGTTTTGGCCGCCGGACCCCGTACTTCCTCGTCGGGGCGCTGATGTGCAGCGCAGGCCTTTTCATGATGCCGTTTTCGCAAAGCCTGCTGATGGCCTTCTCGATCCTGTTCCTGCTCGATCTTGGCAACAACGTCACGATGGAGCCCTACCGGGCCTATGTGAACGACCGCCTGCGGGCTGAACAGCGTGGGTTCGGGTTCCTTTCGCAAAGCGGCTTTACCGGACTTGCCCAGTGCCTCGCCTATGCCAGTCCGTTCCTGCTGGTCAGCCTGTTCGGAGTATCCCGGGAAGCGGCACCCGGCGTCATTCCCGACTACACCCGGCTGGCCTTCTTCATTGGCGCCGTGCTTTCGCTCAGCACAATTCTATGGTCGATCCTGCGGGTCCCAGAACTGCCGCTGAGCAGCGCGGAAAAGACCCGGATTTCCTCCCTGCCCAAAGGTTTCGGCGCAACCTTTGCCGAAATCTTCGCAGCAATGCGCGACATGCCCAAGGCAATGCGGACCATGGCCTGGATGAGCCTGTTCCAGTGGTATGCGATGTCCTGCTATTGGGCTTATCGCGTTCCTTCGATTTCGATGGCCCTGTTCGGCACCTCGGACGGCAGCACACCGCAGTTCCGCGAAGCCGACCTGATTGCGGGACCGATGGGCGCTTTCTACAACGCGATTGCCTTCGTCGCTGCCTTTGCCATGGCCCCGATGTCCCGCCGCTTTGGCGCGGTTCGCCTCCACGCGACCTGCCTGATCCTGACCGGCATCGCGATGATCGCCATGCCCATGCTGAGCAGCGCGCCGCCGATGTGGGCGATGATGGGGATCATGGGCCTCGGCTGGGGCTCGATCATGGGCAATCCCTACATCATCCTGGCAAGCGCCATCCCGCCCGAGCGCACCGGGGTCTACATGGGCATCTTCAACATGATGATCTGCGCGCCGAT
>CAZNBX010000073.1:0-7306 GCA_964571305.1 uncultured Novosphingobium sp. | reverse complement strand
GAGAAATTACAAAAATAGTTGTATCGATGCCGCTTCAATGCAGTCACAACTTGCAAATATGTAAATTAATTTACATAAGCCTTTTATGGCAGAAAGCGCATTCCTGGCCGGACCGGCCATCCGCAGACTCCGCCGCCGCGAGGGGCTGACCCAGGCGGCCATGGCCGCGCGCCTGGCGATTTCGCCCAGCTACCTAAACCTGATTGAGCGCAACCAGCGCCCGATCTCCGCGCGCTTGCTGGTGCAATTGGCGGAAACTTTTGATTTCGATCCGCGCAGCCTGCGCCAGGACGAAGCTGTTGGCGGGGTCGACGGTCTGCGCCGTCGCCTTGCGGACGAGCGCTTTGCCGACCTCGGTATCGACCGCGATGAAATAGCCGAATGGCTCGCTGCGGCTCCGCAGGCGGCCCTGGCTTTCGCGCGCCTGTACGATGCTGGAGGCGGTGTCGAAGGTCCGGCAGCCAGCGACCCCATGGACCTTGCCCGGCGCGAGATAGAGCGGTGGCGCAATCATTTCGCCGATCTTGATGCTGCTGCCGAAGCACTGGCGGATGAGTTGCGCCTTTCCAACGCGGACATCGGCGCGGCGCTGACCGAGCGCTTGCGTCAGAAGCATCAGCTTTCGGTCCGGGTCCTGCCTTATGACGTCATGCCGGACGTCCTGCGGCGGCTCGACCTGCATGCGCGGCAATTGCAGCTGTCGGAATTGCTCGACCAATCATCACGCAATTTCCAGGTCGCGTTGCAATTGGCCATGCTGGAGCAGGGTGAGGCGATCGCCGCACTGGCCGAAGGCGCGCAATTCTCTGACCGTGCGGCTTGGCGCCTGTTCCGCCGACACCTGGCCGGTTACTTCGCTGCGGCCTTGCTGATGCCCTATGGCCGATTCATGCGGGCCTGCGAGGCGACCGGTTACGACCTGACGATCCTCCAGCGCCGCTTCAACGTGGGGTTCGAGCAACTCGCCCATCGCCTCACCACTCTGCAAAGGGTCGGCCAGCGCGGCCTACCGTTCTTCATGGCCCGGATCGACCGCGCCGGGCAGTTTTCCAAGCGTTATGCCGGGGCAAGCGGGACAACCATGCTTGAAAGCGATGTTGCCTGTCCGCTGTGGAACCTCCACCGGACCTTTGAGCAGGCCGGGCAGATCCAGGTCCAGTCGATCGAATTTGCGGAGACTTCAGGGCAGGTGTCGCACTGGTTCACCATGGCCCGCACGGTCGAGGGAAGCGCGGCGCCTGGCGGCAATCCGGCGCAGTTCGCGGTGGTGCTGGGCCTCGATGCCCAGCTTGCCCGGCAATTGTCGCAAGCGCGGGGGCTGTCGCTCGATCCGGCGCAGGAAGTGCGGACGGGACCGGGTTGCGCCCGCTGCCACCGCAATGATTGCCAGCAACGTTCACTTCCGCCGCGCGGCGCGGCCTTGGAATTCGACGAGCGCAGCCGTGGTCTGACGCCTTTCGCTTTCGCCCGCTGACTTAAGCTGGCCCTGTAAAATTTACCGACATTTCACACATGGAAGGTAGTTCGGCCTAGGTAACCCCTGCGAGGCCGCTGCCATATCATGTCCATGTCCGTATCCTTGCTGGGCGCGATTGAGGCGATCTTCTGGTTTACTGGCGCCTTGGCCTGTCTGGTCACTACAGGTTGGATGCATCGCAGTCGGGGCCGTTTCGGTACGGCCGAGGCATCGCTTTGTGTCGCCTTAGGGCTGACAGCGATCTGGTTGCTGATCGGAGCGGCGCAGGGCGTGCAATCCGGCGCAACCGGAGCCGCTGAAGGACTGCGCAATCTCGCCTGGATCTTTGCGCTCTACCGACTGTTCGCAATGGACGGCCGGCTTGAATCGGTCCGCCCGGTCCGCCCGCTGCTGCTGGCCGTGGCGTTCGTTGAAATGCTTCAGTCTGGCAGTTCCATCGCTCTGAACCTTGGCAGCAGCGCCCTATCCCAGGAGAGTGTCTTTCGCAGTCTGGTCTCGCTGCGGCTGCTCGTGCTGGTTGGTGGATTGGTGCTGGTCCACAACCTCTACGCCGGTGCGGCGCAGCAGGCCAGGCTGGCAATCCGTTGGCCTGCGTTGACGGTCACCTTGCTCTGGGGCCTCGACCTCAATCACTACGCCATTGCCTTTTTGACCGGCGATGCACCCCAGGTGATTTCCGCCCTGCGGGGGTTAGCGGCCGCGGTTGCCGCTGGCCTGCTGGCCATAGGAGCAGCGGAGAAAAGCGAGAACTTGCGCTTCCAACCGTCGCGCTCGGTGACTTTTCAGTCGATCTCGTTGCTGCTGATTGGCGGCTACCTCTCGTTGATGGTGGCGGTCTCGCAGTGGCTGACCATTGCGGGCGAGGGCTATGGTCGCCTGCTCCAGATCGCCTTTGTTTCCGCAGTCGGGATTGCCGGGACCTTCGTGGCATTATCGCCGCGGCTGCGCGGCTGGCTTCGCGTCACGCTGGTCAAGCACCTTTTTCGCCATCGCTATGATTATCGCGCTGAATGGCTGCGCTTTACCAATACCATCGGCCACGCCGGGCCGCACAGCGCGCCGCTGAACGAGCGTGTGATCCGAGCTTTGGGGGACATTACCGATAGCCCGGCCGGGCTGCTGTTGGTCCCTGGGGACACGGGCGCAATGCAACTTGCCGCGCGGTGGAGCTGGCCCGAGGACGAGGTTCCGTCGACTGCCTTGGATCAGATCGCCCAGCGGCCGTTTGAGCGCGACGGATTTATCGCCGATCTCGATGCTGAGCGACGCGGAACCGGAATGGGTCTGATCTTGCCCGAATGGTTGCTGTCTGACCGGCGCGCCTGGGCACTGGTGCCCTTGCTGCATTTCGGCAGACTGGAAGGCATTGTCGTCCTGGCGCGACCGGCCCATGTCCGTTCGCTCGATTGGGAGGATTTCGACCTGCTGCGCGTGGTGGGACGTCAGCTCGCGAGCTACCTTGCGGAACATGCCGGCCAGGCTGCCCTGGCCGAGGCGGCGCGGTTTGACGAATTTCACCGCCGCATCGCCTTTGTCATGCATGACATCAAGAACCTGGCCAGCCAGCTGGGTCTGCTTGCCCGCAACGCCGAACGCCACGCCGACAATCCCGCCTTTCGCGCGGACATGCTGCTGACGCTGCGCAATTCCACCGACAAGCTCAACGGATTGGTCGCGCGGCTGTCGCGCTATCGCCCGGGTTCGGCCGAGCCAACCTATCCGCTGGACGTTAACGCGGTTGCCCGCGCGATAGTATCGCAGTTCCAGATGCGCCATCCGGTCAATCTGATCGAGCACTGCTCGCCTGAAGTGCTGGCCAGTGCCGAGAAGTTGGAGCAAGTCCTGCTTCATCTCATGCAGAACGCGCTCGATGCCAGTCCGGGCGGGGTTCCGGTCGTGGTTACGGTTGGTTCTGACGAAACGCACGGACGGCTCGAAGTTATCGACTCCGGGCCTGGAATGAGCGCGGACTTCATCCGTTCGCGGCTGTTCCGTCCATTCGATTCCACCAAGTCGGGCGGGTTCGGCATTGGCGCTTATGAAGCCCGCGAATTGGTCCGGATGATGGGCGGTACGCTGGAGGTGGACAGCAAGGAGGGGCTGGGAACCCGTTTCAAGGTGGTCCTCCCGCTAGCCCAGGCGGCACCTCGGTCAATGGTGGCATGACATGACCGAGAGCATGCCCAAACTGCTGATCATTGAGGATGACGCAGGCCTCCAAGCGCAATTGCGCTGGGCCTTTCCGGAGTTCGAGGTCGTCCAGGCGACGAACCGCGCCGAAGCGATTGCGGCGCTGCGCCACGATGAGCCGGCAGTGGTGACTTTGGACCTGGGGCTGCCCCCCGATCCTGACGGCACTTCCGAAGGCTTTGCCGTGCTGAACGAGATCATGGCGCTGAAGCCCGATACCAAGGTGATCGTCGCGTCAGGCCACGGCGCGCGGGAATCCGCGCTTCAGGCGATTGCTGCGGGTGCCTATGACTTTTACCACAAGCCGGTCGACATCGATGCGCTGGGGCTGATCGTTCGCCGCGCCTTGCAGTTGCACCGGATTGAGGCTGAGAACCGCAAGCTGGCGCAGCGCATCGCCGAGGGGAGCCGGGTGCTGGGCCGCCTGATCACTGCCGCTCCGGAAATGCGCAAGGTCGCGCGGACGATCGAGCGCGTTGCCAATACCAATGTTTCAGTCATGCTGCTGGGGGCCAGCGGGACGGGCAAGGAATTGCTCGCGCGGGGTCTTCATGACGCAAGCGACAGGGCTGGCGGCGCCTTTGTTGCGATCAATTGCGCCGCGATCCCCGAGACCTTGCTGGAAAGCGAGTTATTCGGGCACGCGAAGGGCGCGTTCACCGGGGCGATCAAGACGACCGAAGGCAAGATCGAGCAGGCCCATGGCGGCACGCTGTTCCTGGACGAAGTGGGGGACATTCCGCTGCCGCTCCAGGTCAAGCTGCTGCGCTTCCTGCAGGAACGGGTGATCGAGCGGGTCGGTTCGCGCAAGTCGATCGCGGTCGATACGCGCATCGTCTGCGCCACGCACCAGAACCTTGAAAGCATGATCGGCGAGGGCCGGTTTCGCGAGGACCTGTTCTATCGCCTGGCAGAGATGGTCGTGCGGATCCCCGGCCTGGCGGAGCGTCCCGGCGATGCAGTGCTTTTGGCCAAAGCATTCCTGAGCCGCTTCGCGCGCGAGATGAACCCGGCGATCAAGGGCTTTGCGCCTGATGCCTTGAGCGCAATCGACGCCTGGGCCTGGCCGGGTAACGTGCGGGAACTGGAAAACCGCGTAAAGCGCGCGGTGATCATGGCTGACGGCAAGTTGATCTCTGCGGACGATCTAGACCTGGTTTCGGGTGGGGCGGAGGATGCCCAGGCACTTAACATCAAGTCCGCGCGCGAGGCTGCCGACCGCAAGGCGATCCGTCATGCCCTGTCGCGGAGTGAAGGGAATATCTCATCTACGGCCAAGCTGCTGGGGATTAGCCGCCCGACGCTTTACGACCTGCTCAAGCAATACGACCTGCATAGCTGATCAAATTCCGCCAAGCCCTCTCGACAAGCCGCGCGGCAGCCTCTTAAAGACAAATTCAATCGCGCGATTAAATTTTGGAGAGGATTGCTATGGCCGGGGTACTTCAGGGCGTAACCGTAATCGAACTGGCGGGGATCGGGCCGGGCCCGTTTTGCGGGATGATGCTGGCCGACCATGGCGCGCGGGTGATCCGCGTCGAACGTCCGGGCACCAACAGCCGGTTCGGTGACGGCGGCAACCGCGACATCCTCAACCGCAATCGCGAGCGGATCGAGCTGGACCTCAAGGACCCGGCCGCAATCGAGCAGATCAAGGAACTGGCCAAGACTGCCGACGCGCTGATCGAAGGCTATCGTCCTGGCGTGCTCGAGCGGCTCGGCCTTGGTCCCGAAGTGCTGCACTCGGTCAATCCGCAACTGGTGGTCGGCCGCATGACCGGCTGGGGCCAGGAAGGGCCGATGGCTCCGCTGGCTGGGCACGACATCAACTACATCGCGTTGTCCGGCGCGTTGCATTCCTATGGCCGCAAGGGCGAAAAGCCGACATTCCCGGTCAACGCCGTGGGCGATTTCGGCGGTGGCGGCATGATGCTGGCGTTTGGCGTGGTCGCGGCCGTGCTGCATGCGCGCTCGGGCGGCAAGGGCCAGGTCGTCGACTGTGCGATGGTGGACGGCGCGGCGATCCTTTCGGCCATGACCTATACCTTCCTGGGCAATGGCCAGTGGCGCGACGAGCGCGGGGTCAACCTGCTCGACAGCGGCACGCATTTCTATGACACCTACGAAACCAAGGACGGCAAGTGGATCTCGCTCGGTTCGATCGAACCGCAATTCTATGCGCTGCTCATGGAAAAGACCGGACTGAAGGATGATCCGGATTTCGCCCAGCAGATGAACCCGGCGAAGTGGGACGACCTTAAGGACCGGATGACCGCGCTGATCCTGACCAAGACCCGCGACGAGTGGTGCGCGATCATGGACGGCACCGACATCTGCTTTGCGCCGGTACTTAGCCTCAAGGAGGCGCCGAAGCATCCGCACAACGTGGCGCGCGGCACCTTTGTCGAGGAAGGCGGTATGGTCCAGCCGGCCCCGGCGCCGCGCTTCTCGGCAACGCCCGCTCCGGCACCGAAGCTGGCGGGTCGCTAAACCGGCACGAACGGACTAGAGGGCCGGTGTGAACCTGTTGAGCCGTATCGACCCGATGGTCCGTCTGCTGACCCTGGCCATCATCCTTGCCGTGCTGGTCCCCGTAACGGGGCCAGCACGCGGCATTGCGCAGTTCGTGGCCAACGCAGCCGTGTTCCTGCTGTTCTTTCTGAACGGAGTGCGCCTGCCGCGCCATGAGGTTGCGGCCGGGCTGTCCAACCACCGCCTGCTCTGGCCGCTGACTCTGTGGTGCTTTGGCGGGATGGCGCTGGCCGGATGGATGCTGTGGCAAACGGGGCAGGGGTGGATGCCGCCGCTCATCGCGCTCGGCTTTCTCTACCTTGGTTGCCTGCCGTCCACCGTGCAGTCGGCGACCGCCTATTCCTCGCTTGCGGGTGGCAATGTAGCAAGTTCGGTTGTTGCAGCAGCCTTGCTCAACCTGCTTGGCGTGTTCGTCACCGCACCGCTGTTCTCGCTTCTCGGCGGGGGCGGAGGGGCGGGCTTTCATGCTGATGGCCTGCTCAAGGTCGTGATGATCCTGCTGGTGCCGTTCATGCTTGGCCAGATCATGCAGGGGCGGCTGTCCGGCTGGGTCAAAGACAACAAGCAATTGACCACCTGGTTCGATCGCGGTTCGATCGCCATTGCGGTTTACGTCGCCTTTTCGGGTGCGGTCGAGCAGCGCTTCTGGACCCAGGTCGAACCGGCGGGTTGGGGCTGGCTGCTGGGCGGGGTAGCGCTGTTCCTGCTGGTCGGGCACCTTGGCGCATGGCTGCTTGGCGGACTGGTGCGGCTCGATCGTCCCAACCGGGTCAGCATGCTGTTTGCCGGCGCGGAAAGGAGCATCGCGATGGGCGCGCCGCTTGCTTCGGTGCTGTTCAGTCCCGCCGGGGCCGGCGTGGAACGTGTACATGTTGCGGGCCGTGTTGCGGGACATGCGGGCATGCCCGGTGGCGTCGTACCACAGGTGCGTCCCGCCGGCGAGGGACGCGCAGAACGCCCACGCGTCGGCGTTCTGCGTGCGCCCCTGCGACGCGGTCGCGGGGCTCGTCTTGGCGTCGACCACCCAGGAGTGGTCGCTGCCACGGAGGTTGAACTGCACCCGCGCAGCGAGCTGACGGGCGAGGGCGGGGTTCTGCGCGAGGCGTG
>CAZNBX010000072.1:0-7345 GCA_964571305.1 uncultured Novosphingobium sp. | reverse complement strand
CTGGCACTGGGCGCGGCGCTGGTGGGCGGGCCCCTGGCGCAGTCGCTGGGCCTGCCGCGCACTTCGGCGCGCGACACGGCGGAGCGCCTGCTGATCAACGGCGCGGTCGAAGCCGGGGTAATGAGCCCCGGTCAGTCGAGCTGAAGCCAGCCGGGTAGTGCGCGGGCGGGAATGTCTTCCACCCGGCGGTGATCGACGGCGAGGCCCAGTTCGGGATAGGTCGCGCGCTGCCGCGCCGGGTCGCTGTCGGCCAGCGGCACGACGATCACGCGGCGGTTGACCTTCTGCCGCCAGTTCATCCGCGCCGTATTTTCCTGCCCGACATAGCAGCCCTTGGTGAAGGACACGCCGCTGAGTTCCGCGGCATTGCATTCCAGCCAGAGCAGGTCACCCAGCTCCGCCGCTCCCTCGCAGACACCCAGCGACAGGCGATGCGCCAGCCATGCCGCATCGACGCTCTCGCCCTCCGCCGCAGCTAGCCAGCGCTGACCGAGTTCTGCCAGGCGGGGATCGGGCGAGGGGCCGTCGCCCGTCTGCCAATGGACGGCCAGCTCCGGCTCCAGCGCAATCGCGATCTTGCGGCGCAGGCGATAGAGCGACAGGCGCTTGGCCAAGGCCTCGGCCTGGTCGGCCTCGCAATCGAGCAGCAGGTCGGCCTCTTCGGCCCAGACGATGAAGTCGAACAGCACCTTGCCCTGTGGACTCAGCAGCGCGGCCCAGCACGGCAGCGGGCCGTTGACGTCGTTGGTGATCAGGCCCTGGAGGAAGCCGCGAACATCCTCGCTCTCGTCCTGGGCGGAAAGGCGGATCACGGCGCGGTTGGTCAGTCGGGTGGCAGTCATGGGTGACAGATAGGGTGCCTGCCGCTTAAGGGGAAGCCATGACCAGCACCGCGAATCGCCTGACTATCCGCCGCCCCGACGATTGGCACGTTCACTTGCGCGACGGCGCGGTTCTGGCGGGCTTACTGCCCTATACCGCACGCCAGTTTGCCCGCGCGATTGTCATGCCCAACCTCTCTCCGCCGGTGACGACGGTGGCGGCCGGGGCAGCCTATCGCGAGCGGATCATCGCCGCGCTGCCGGCAGGAATGGATTTCACCCCGCTGATGGTCGCCTACCTGACCGACGGGACTGACCCCGACGAAATGGCCAAGGGCAAGGAGAGCGGCGTGTTCACCGGGGCAAAGCTCTATCCCGCCCATGCCACCACCGGATCGGCCCACGGCGTCACCGACGTCGCCAATATCCGCAAGGTGCTGGAACGGATGGAGCAGGTCGGCCTGCCGCTGCTGGTCCACGGCGAGGTTACCGATTCCCACGTCGACATCTTCGACCGCGAGGCGGTGTTCATCGACCGCGTGCTCGCCCCGCTGGTCCGCGACCTCCCGGGCCTGCGGGTGGTGTTCGAACATATCACCACGGCGGAAGCCGCGCAGTTCGTGGCCGAAGCTGGTCCGAACGTCGCCGCGACGATCACCCCGCAGCACTTGCACATCAACCGTAACGCGATCTTTGCCGGCGGCATTCGCCCGCACATGTACTGCCTCCCGATTGCCAAGCGGGAGCATCACCGCCTGGAGCTGCGCAAGGCAGCGACTTCGGGTTCGCCCAAGTTCTTCCTCGGCACCGATACCGCTCCCCATGCCGTCGGCGCGAAGGAAGCGGCCTGCGGCTGTGCCGGGATCTTCAACGCGCCGTACGCGCTTGAATCCTATGTCGCGGTGTTCGAGGAAGAAGGCGCGCTGGATAAGTTCGAGGGCTTTGCCTCGCTCCACGGCCCGGCCTTCTACGGCCTGCCGGTCAACGAAGGCACGATTACCCTGGAAAAGGCTTCGGTCACCGTGCCGGACGTGATCGACGCCAATGGCACGCCGATCGTGCCGTTCCACGCCGGAGAGGAATTAGGCTGGCGCTTCGCTGGTTAGGCGCTTGCGGCGCTGCAGCCACAGGTCCCACATGAACACCGCGATTGCCACCCAGATCAACATGAAGCAGGCCAACTGGCCGGTGTTGAGCGGTTCCTCGAACAGGAACAGACCTTCCAGGAAGACCAGGGTGGGGGCAACGAACTGGACCATGCCCAGCGTCGAATAGTCCATGCGCCGCGCGGCATAGGCGAACAGCAGCAGCGGTACGGCGGTGACCACACCGGCAAAAGCGATCAGCAGGTTGGAGGTCATGTCCGGGCCGATGCTGATTCCAGCCGGGCTGGCCACGTACCACCAGATGATCCCGACAGCGATGGGCAGCAGCATGATCGTTTCAGCCGACAATCCGGCCAGCGATTCGACCGGGGCCAGTTTGCGCACCAGACCATAGCTGCAGAAGGTGAAGGCCAGAGAGAGACTGATCCACAGGGTATCCAGCGCACCCCAGGCGAGGAACGAGACGCCTGTCGCGGCTAGCGTGACAGCCAGCCACTGCCGCCGCGACAGCCGCTCGCCCAGGAACAGCGTTCCGGCGAGGACATTGGCCAGCGGATTGATGTAATAACCGATGCTGGCGGCCAGAACGTGACCGGTCTGTACTGCGATGACATAGATCATCCAGTTGGCACCGATCAGCAGGGCGCTTAGCATCAGGAGACGCAGCACCGGCCAGGCCAGCGCCGCTTTCAGCGCCCGCCATCGCCCCATTGTAGCCAGCAGCAAGAGGCAGACGGGCAAAGTAAAGACCACCCGCCAGCCGACGAATTCCACCGGCGGAACGTGATGGACCAGGCGCAGGTAGAGCGGCAACAGCCCCCAGATCAGGTAGGTGGCGAAGGCCATGGGCAGCCCGTTTTGTTGCGCGGAGGGTGCGTTCTGTTGCATCGCGCTGCCGCTAGCCGGGCTTTGCCCCCGGGGCAAGCGGTGCGCTAATCGGCGCGCAGCCCGACGCCGATTGTCGCGCGCGGCTGTTCAACCTCGTTCGAGGCGACCGGATAGGCGCAATAATCCGCCGCGTAATAGGCGCTGGGGCGGTGATTGCCCGACAGGCCCACGCCCCCAAACGGCGCACCGGAACTTGCTCCGTTGGTCGGGCGGTTCCAGTTGATCACCCCGGCGCGAACCAGTGCCCAGAAGCGGTCGTATTCCTCTGGAGAGCCGCCAACCAACGAAGCGGAAAGGCCGAACCGGGTGTTGTTCGCCTCGGCAATCGCCTCGTCAAAATCGCTCACCCGAACAACTTGGAGCAGCGGGCCGAACAGTTCGATATCGGGCCGGTCCTGAATGGCGGTGACGTCGATGATCGCCGGAGACAGCAGCGGCAGGTTGTCATCCGGCCGGACCAGGTGCTTGATCGGCTTGCCGCCACGACTGAGCAGGTAAAGGAAGCTTTCGGTCAGGCCGTCGGCGGCGGCATTGTCGATCACCGGGCCCATGAAGGGGGCGGGATCATCGAACGGCGCGCCATATATGATCCGGTCGGCGAGCCGCTTCACTTCGGCGATCACCGCATCGTACATGGTGTCGCGGACGATCAGGCGGCGCGCGGCGGTGCAGCGCTGGCCCGCGCTGGTAAAGGCGGACTGGATCACCAAGGCGGCAGCATCGGCGATCTTGGGCGTATCCCAGACCACCAGCGGGTTGTTCCCGCCCATTTCCAGCGCGACGATCTTGTCCGGCCGGGCCGCCAAAGCGCGATTGATCGCAATCCCGGTGTTGGCAGAACCGGTGAAGAGGACGCCGTCGATCCCTTCGTGGGCGACCAGGGCCTGGCCTTCCTCGGGGCCGCCGATCAGCACTTGCACCACGGCGGCGGGAATTCCGGCGTGATGGAAGCAGCGGACCAGCAGTTCGGCTGTCGCCGGAGTCTTCTCCGACGGCTTGAAGACCACCGCATTGCCCGCGATCAGCGCGGGCACGATGTGGCCATTGGGCAGGTGCGCCGGGAAATTGTAGGGGCCCAGCACGGCCATGACGCCATGCGGCTTGTGGCGCAGCGCGGCGGTGCCCTGCAAGGCATTGTCCAGTTTGCGCTGCGGGGTGCGCTCGGCATAGGCGCGGATCGAGATTTCGACCTTGTTGACCACGCTTTCGACTTCGGTGCGGGCTTCCCACAGCGGCTTGCCCGTCTCGCGCGCGATCAGCGTGGCCAGCGTTTCGCTTTCCTTGCGCACCTCGTTGGCAAAGCGGCGGACCAGTTCCATCCGTGTCGCCAGCGGCTGGGCCGCCCAGGCCGGCCAGGCACGGCGCGCGCTAGCGATGATCTCATCGACATCGCCGTGCCGACCGCGCCACAATTCCGCGCCGGTGGCCGGCTCAAAGGAAACGAGTTCTGCCTTGCCCAAGTGAAATGATCCCTCTTTCCCGCAGCGACGCCGGGATTGGCCAAGCAGCTTAACCGCTGCGCTAATCGATTGAAAGTGCCAGCTTCCGATGGGCTCGGCAAAGGCTGGTGTCTGTGCCTTATCGTCGGGCAAATCCGGCTTGCTGCTTGCGCGGCATGGCCCGGCGGGCGATAAGCGCGGCCACGATGACCGCGCAGCCTGCCATTTCCGAAACCGCACCAGCCAGTGCCGGTTACGCCGACCGATTCTGGACTAGCCAGGATGGGTTGAAGCTCCACTTCAGGGACTATCCCGGCCGCGACGATCGCCCGTCGATCCTGTGCCTGCCCGGGCTGACCCGCAATGCGCGCGATTTCAGCCACGTGGCCGAGCGGCTGGCGGGCGAATGGCGCGTGATCTGTCCAGACCTGCGCGGGCGCGGCGACAGCGCCTATGCGAAGGATTCCGCGACCTACAACCCGCTCCAATATGTTCAGGACATTGCCCTGCTGCTGGAGCAGGAAGGAATTTCGCGGTTCGTTTCGTTCGGCACCTCGCTGGGCGGGCTTATGACGATGCTGATGGCGGTGGGCGATGCTGGCCGCCTGGCCGGGGTCCTGCTCAACGATGTCGGGCCGGAACTGTCGAGCGAAGGGCTCGACCGCATTCGCGGCTATGTCGGGCAGGGACGCAGTTTCCCGACCTGGATGCACGCGGCCCGGTCGCTGCAGGAAAACCAGGGCCCGGTCTATCCGGACTATGACCTTGAGGACTGGCTCGCCATGGCCAAGCGCTGCATGACCGTTGGCGGGAACGGGCGCATCGTGTTCGACTATGACATGAAGATCGCCGAACCGATCATCCAGCCAGCGGACGCAGCGCCGGTTGACCTGTGGCCTGCTTTCCAGGCGCTCGACGGCCGTCCGGTCCTGCTGCTCCGCGGCGCGCTGTCCGACATCCTGACTGCGCCTGTAGTGAAGAAAATGGCGACCAAGCTGTCCGATTGCGAGACGGTGACGGTGCCCAAGGTGGGTCATGCGCCGATGCTCAATGAACCGAAGTCGGTTGCGGCAATCGACCGCTTGCTGGAGCGGGTGCTGCACGCTTCTGGCAGCGTGTGACGGCGTTTGCGCCCTTCCGGTAAAACCAATAGGCTTTGCGAAGCGGCGGTCCATCCTGTTCAGCGCAGCTTCACCCGGGGATTCGCAAGGGAATGGCGTTGAAAAGGCCGGTCCATCCGCTAAACAGCCCGCGCATAGAGCTTAATTGAAGGCAGACGAAATTGGCCCTGAGTCCCTCGAATAGCGGTTCGCAATCTTCCAAGTCCGACAGCCGGGATGAAGCGGCACAGGACGGCTTCCTGCGCGAAGTCGACGAGGCCCTGCGCGAAGAGCAGATGGTCAACGCGTTCAAGCGCTATGCCCGTCCGGTTGGCCTGGCGATCACTGTCGGCCTGCTGGGACTGGCGGGCTATCTCTATTGGGACCACACGCAAAAGTCGGAAGCGGCGCAGTGGTCGGACCGCACGGTGATCGCGATGGACCGGCTCGAAGCGGGCCAACTCGACGCGGCGCTCAAGGATCTTGAACTGATCGCCCGCGATGGCGGCGATGGCAACCGCGCCGTGGCGCTGATGCAGCTTGCCGGGATCGCGGCGCAGCAGGGCAAGACCGACGAAGCGGTCAAGCGCTTTGGCGCGATCGTTGCCGATGACAAGCTGCCGCAGCCGATGCGTGATCTCGCGCTGGTGCGGCAGGTCTCGCTGCAGTTCGATACGCTCAAGCCCGATGATGTCATCGCCCGGCTCAAGCCGCTGGCCGTTCCCGGCAATGCCTATTACGGCAGCGCTGGTGAACTGGTCGGCATGGCCTATATGGAGCAGGGCAAGATGCAGCAGGCGGGCGAATTGTTCGCCCAGATCGGCCGCGACAAGAACGTCCCCGCCACGCTCCGTTCGCGGTTGCGGCAGATTGCCAGCGGACTTGGCTATGATGCCGGAATTGAAAACCCCGAACTGGAAGCCGGCAGCGAAGCTGCTGCGCCCGCTCCGTCTTCGGCCGCCGCCAAGTAAGCCCGGCCAGCCCTAAGGAACCGCCGATGACCTCGACCAGCATTTCCCGCCGCTTTTCCACCCCGGTTGCGATTGCCCTTGCACTCGGCCTGGCCGGATGCGGCGTTTTCGGCGGCAAGGACAAGCCCTCGACCCCGACCGTGGGCAACCGCATCCCGATCCTCAGCAAGGTCGATACCAGCGCCAAGGTTGACCCTGCGCTGGCCGAAGTGCCGGTGGTGATGCCCGCCGCGACGGTCAACCAGGAATGGCCGCAGGCGGGTGCGACCGCCAGCAAGAGCTATGGCAACCTTGCGCTCGGCGCGGCTCCGGCCAAGGCCTGGACCCAGAAGATCGCCGGATCGACCAAGCAGCAGCGCCTCGCCTCGGCCCCGGTGGTCGGGGGCGGCAAGCTGTTCGTGATGGACACCAATGGCACCGTCCACGCCTTCGACGCCGGTAACGGTTCGACGGCCTGGACCCAGGGCTTCCAGATCAAGGGCGACGGCCAGGGATCGGTCTATGGTGGCGGCGCCAGCTATGCCGACGGCAGGCTCTATGTCACGACCGGCATGGGCGAAGTCGCGGCGCTTGATGCCAACGACGGCAAGGTGCTGTGGAAGGTCAAACCGGCCGGTCCGCTGCGCGGTGCGCCGACCATCGCCTTCAATTCGGTCTTCGTGATGACCCAGGCCAACCAGCTGGTGTCGCTGAGCGCCACTGACGGCGCGCAGCAGTGGAGTCGCGCGGCTTCGGTCGGTCAGACCGGCGTGTTCGGCGTGGCTGCTCCGGCAGCAGGGCAGGGCACGGTGATCGCCGGGTTCTCGACCGGCGAACTGATCGCCTACCGCTATGAAAACGGGCGTGAGCTGTGGTCCGACGCGCTGGCGCGGACCTCGCTGTCGACCACGGTCGGCGTGCTGACCGACATCGACGCCGATCCGATCATCGACCGCGGCCGGGTCTATGCCCTCGGCCAGGGCGGGCGCATGGCCGCTTATGAACTGGTCACCGGCCAGCGCATCTGGGAACTCAACCTCG
>CAZNBX010000071.1:0-7487 GCA_964571305.1 uncultured Novosphingobium sp. | reverse complement strand
GAACCATCTGCCCCTCCTACCAGCTGCCCGAAGCGCCGCCGCCGCCGAAGGAGCCGCCACCGCCGCCCCAACTGCCGCCGCCGCCACCGCCCCAGCCACCGCCGCCGCCACCGCGGCTGGCATGGGCTGCGGCGTTCAGCACTTCCCACACGATCACCGGACCCAGTCCGCTGCCGCGATAGCGCCGCCCGCCGCCCATGCGCCGCAGCAAGGGCAGGACGAAGAACAGGAAGAAGATGATCAGCCAGACCACCACGGCAAAGGGCACGCCGTGGGCCTTGTCCTGCTTCTGCGCCTTGGCCGCGATCTGCGCCGCCTGGTCGGCGGGCAGGGCCAACTGCTGGATGATCGCGTCGGTCCCGGCCTCGATCCCGCCCGGCATGTCACCTGCCTTGAAGCGCGGGACGATTTGCTGGTTGATGATCAGGCTGGAAAGGCCATCGGTCAGCACCGGTTCGAGGCCATAGCCGACCTCGATCCGGACCTTGCGCTCCTTTGGCGCGATGATCAGCATCGCCCCTTCGTTCTTGTCCTTGGTCCCGAGCTGCCAATGCCGTCCGAGCTGATAGCCATAGTCGGAAATTTCGTAACCCTGCAGGTCGGGCAGGGTCACAACCACCAGTTCGCGCTGTGACTGGGCCTTCAGCGCGGTCAGCTTTTCAGCCAGTCGCGCTTCGACGTCGGCGGGAAGGATATTGGCCTGGTCGACGACCGGTCCGGTCAGCTCCGGAAAGGTCTGCGCACGGGCCAGGCCGGGCAGCAGGAGCAAGGCAAGGGCCAGCAGCGCGCCAACCACAAGGGGAAGCGCGCTGCGATGGGTTTGGGGGCTGGGCCCGGCTCGGCCGAGCATGGTGCTATCTCCTGCCTGCCGGATCAGAGCTTGCCTTCGAGGCTGGGGGCAACTTCGGCGCCCGGGGTGGTCGCCTGATACGGAACCATCGGCTTGGCGCCATAGATTACCTTGGCTCCGATCGCGTCGGGGAAGGTGCGGATCGTGGTGTTATAGGCACGGACCGCTTCGTTGTAGTCGCGGATCGTGATGCGAATGCGGTTTTCCTGACCCTCCAGCTGGCTTTGCAGCATCTGGTAATTGGTGATGCTCTTCAACTCGGGATAGGCCTCGACATTGGCGAGGAGGCGGCCGAACCCGCCGAGCGAGCCGGACAGCTGGTTCTGCGCGTCCTGGAAGGCCTTCATCTTGGCCGGATCGGTGATGTCGTCGGGGCTGAGCTGCACGCTGGTCGCCTTGGCGCGGGCTTCCATCACGCCGGTAAGGATCCCGCGCTCTTGTTCGGCCGCGCCTTTGGCCACGGCAGCGAGGTTCGGCACGAGGTTGGCGCGTTCCTGGAATGCGGCCTGAACGTCGGCCCACTTGGCCTTGGCCTGTTCCTCAGCCGTCGGCACGGAATTGATCCCGCAGCCAGTTACGGAGGCGGCGGCAATCGAAACCAGTGCAAAGCGTCCGAAAGTTCCCAGGCGGTCAAACGAAGTCGGCATCGGGTAAATCCTTTTAGCGCCCGCCGGATGCGGGACGGGTTCAATGTAATGGTGCCGGGCGGCGGTTCAAGCTTAACCCGAGTTATAATGATTGCAGGGCCTTGTCCCCCGTGGCAGGTTCGAGTTCTACGGACAAATGCGTGGGTGAAGAGGAGGTTTCATGCTGGGTGAATTCAAGGCCTTCATTGCGCGCGGCAACGTGCTCGACCTCGCGGTCGGTGTGATCATTGGCGCCGCATTCGGCAAGATCGTCTCGTCGCTGGTGGATGACGTGATCATGCCGGTGATCGGCGTCATTACGGGGGGCGTGAACTTCTCCAACCAGTATACCGTTCTGGCGGGTGAGGTTCCGGCTGGGGCCAGCCTTGCCGCAGCGCGCGAGGCGGGAGCAACTGTGCTTGCCTGGGGCAGCTTCATTACCGCCGTGGTCAACTTCCTGATTCTGGCCTTTGTCATCTTCCTGATCGTGCGCCAGGTCAACCGGATGATGCCCCAGCCAGAGGCTGCTCCGGCGGCACCGGCGGGGCCGAGCGAGGTCGAACTGCTCACTGAGATCCGCGACGCGCTGCGCAAATAAAAGGGCGCCAATCGCCCCTTTAAATCCAGCGCCGTTTCCTTATATTGCCTTTTGCCGGTTTCGACCGGCTATGGCGATAAATTGCGGCGTGCAATAGATACAGCGGACCCGGGGGCGGTACCCGGCGGCTCCACCACCTCCTTCGCCACGGCGGAGGATATGACGGGGCCGAACTAGGATCGACGTGTGTTGAAAAGCGGTGTTTTCGCCCGGGCTGAGTAACCCGTTAAAGGCTCAAAACTCACAAGTGCCAACGACAACGAAGCACTTGCTCTCGCCGCGTAACCTGACGGCCTAACGGCCTGATCTTACAAAGCGACAGCACGGTTCGGACCGAACCGGGTAACAGAATCGGAAACCGGGGGCCCGGGGTGAGCCTAGCAACAGAATCACCCCACCTTCATTACATCGGGAATGCTGGGCGAAGCGTCAGGAAGCCTGATCGGCTTCGGCGGCGAGGCGCTTTTCGTGGCGGAGGCAATCGAGGATCTTGCCGCCTGCCATGAACACCGCGCCGGTGCAGGCCAGGAACAGCAGCTTGCCACCAAATCCCGGGAACTTGTGCAGATAGACCGTGCCGCGCTCCACCGCGCCCAGGGCGAGGGCATAGATGATCATGTAGGCTTCGACCGGGGTCTTGATCACAAACAACCGGCGGACCTTGGCAAACATCTCGTAGCCTTGATTTCGTTAACGCGGAATCGCCAAACCATCATGGCACAGCCGTGGTTCCGCGCAAAGCGGTGGTTAAGCCGGTTTAACCCGACCTGTCCCATTGCGGAACAGAAGCGTCAGGCCAGCTCGTTCAGGTCCAGCGCATCGAGCAGCAAGAGCCGCGCGGCGATGACCCGTTCGGCCAGCAGGGCCGAGCCGACCTGTTCCGGGGCGATCGATTCCGGCCATTCGCGGCGAATGATTTCCTCGATCCGGTTGGCCTTGTCCTCGTCCAGAAGAAAGCGCGGATCGACCGTGGCCGGATCGCAGACCACCCGCAGGCGCAGGCAGGCGGGGCCGCCGCCATTGGCCATTGACTGGCGCACGTCCACCGGCAGGACCGCGCGGATCGGGCCATTCCCGGCGACCATGCGCTCTAGATAGGGACCAACCCGCGGATGCTCCGCGGCCTCGGTCGGCACAACCAGTGCCATCTCTCCCGACGGCAGGGTGAGGAGCTGGGCGTTGAACAGGTAGGACTGGATCGCATCGGCCAGGCTGACCTCGGCGGCCGGAACGACAACGAACTCCGCCGCGGGCAGCCGCTCGCGGATCGCGGCGTAGGTGCCCGAAGGATCGGCAAAAGCCTGTTCGTGGGTGAACAGCACGCGCTCGTTCGCCACGGCAACAACGTCGTTGTGGAACGCGCCGGCGGCGATTGCCTCGGGGTTTTGTTCGACGAACAGGGTCCTGCCCGGATCGAGCCGGTGGAGCCGGGCGACGGCGCGGCCGGCCTCCAGATGCTGGCGCGCCGGAAAAGCGCCGCCGCTGGTGCCATAGACGAAGATCTCCAGCCCCGGCGCAGCGTGGCCAGTACCCATTCGCATATGGTTTGCCGCGCCTTCATCGCCAAAGCACGGCGGCACCGCGTCGTGCACCGCGAAGTGTGCGGGGTCGGCAAAGGCAAGGCGCAGCTGACGCACGGTATCGGGCCATTCCTGGCTGCGGTGCGGCATGGTGACGAGATTGGCCGCGGTCAGGTGGCAGCGCCCATCGGCGGTGTCCGGCGCGGGGGAGACCGTCGCCGCATTGGCAGTCCACATCGAACTGGCCGACCATGCCGCCGCGTTTAGCCGCCGATCCTCGGTCCTGTCCGCGCCGATGGCGGCCAGGAACGCGGTGTTGGGCCGGGGCAGGGGCAGGAAAAAGCCCTGAACCAGGCCCAAAGCCAGATTGTGACGCATTTTCGCCAGACCCTGCAGCGCGGCAGCGCGCGGATAGGCAAGATCGCCCGCATGGCTGGCCGAGGCGAGGTTGCCCAGGCTCAGGCCAGCATAATTGTGCGAAGGGCCAATGATCCCGTCGAAGTTGATTTCCACCAAGGCCATGGCGTCACCAACGCGCCACGGTGGTAACCGTTGCTCCCGGACCTACGCCGAGGACTTCCGCGCATTCCGGATCAATCGCGATGCCGCCGTCGCAGGGCTTGACCCAGCCATAGGCGCAGCGGAATTCCGCCATCTCGCCCTGCGCAACCAGCATCTTCTCGCCGCTGTCGTTTTCGCCGAGGCTTTCGTCCAGCCCAACGATCGCCGCGTCGCGTGCTTCGCGGATCGAGCGGATCTGGTCGGTGCGGACGGTCATGGTCGGGCCACCGTCGAAGATATCGATGTAGTTTTCCCAGGCGAAGCCCTCGTTCTCAAGCATCCGCATCGCGGCGCGGCCGGTGGGGTGGGGAATGCCGATCACGTGGCGGGCCGCTTCGGTCAGCATCGCGATATAGACCGGGTGCTTGGGCATCAGGTCGGCGATGAACTGGTTGCCGTATTTGGCGTTGAATTCGTCCGCGTCCTGGAAATTCATGCCGAAGAAGCGTCCCGCAACCCCGTCCCAGAACGGCGATCCGCCCGCTTCGTCGATTACCCCGCGCAGTTCGGCCAGCGTGCGGTCCGCAAATCGGTGGCGCTGATTGCGGATGAACAGATACCGGCTGCGCGCGATCAGCATGCCCAGGCCGCCGGCGCGTTCACCGGGGTGGAGGAACAGGCCGCCGACCTCGGTCGCGCCCTCCAGGTCGGTTGACAGGTTGAGGATGTCCGCCCGGAAGGTCCGGCCGAGTTCCTCGCTGTGTTGGGTCAGCGCGCGGATCCGGTAGGAATAGACCGGCCACTTTGGCCCAACCGCAGAAAAGATCTGGCAAGTCCCGCGCACTTCGCCGGTCGCGGTGTTCTCCAGTACGAAGAAGAACAGGTCATCGCCCAGGTCATCGCCCTCGCGGGTGAAACCGGCGTGCGAGCGGTCGAGCTTGGCGGTCAGCGCCTTGCGGTCGGGTGGCAGGTTGGTGAAACCGCCGCCGGTGCGCTTGGCCATCTCGTAGATGTGCTGCAGGTCGTCGTGGCTCGCGGCGCGGATTACGAAGGTCAAAGCGGAGCTCCGGTAGCAAGGCGGTGGAGAACCAGCGCCGAAAGTTTCGCGCGTTCCTCAAGGCTGGGAACGATCAGGAATTCGTCGGGCGAGTGAATCGCGCCGCCGCGCACGCCCATGGTGTCGACCACCGGCACCCCGCAGGCGGCGATATTGTTGCCGTCGCAGACCCCGCCAGAGGCCTTGCGAGTTATCGGCTGGCCGAGCAGGGCGCTGCATTCCTCGACGATGGTGAACAGCTTTTCCGCACGAGCATCGACCGGCTTGGGCGGACGGCTGATCCCGCCGTGAAGGTGGATCGAGACTTCATGTTCTGTCTCGACTTTTTTAATAAATTCATTGAGATTTTGTAGAAAATCTTCTGCATCGTGCTCATGCTGGGGGCGGATGTTGAAGCGCAGAACGGCAAGGTCGGGCACCACGTTGTTGGCGCTGCCGCCTTCAATCTTGGCTGGGTTCACCGACAGGCCGTCGCGATGGAGCGCCTTCAGGCCCAGCGCGAGGGCCGCCGCAGCGACCACGGCATTGCGCCCATCGTCGGGATTGCGCCCGGCATGGGCGGAGCGGCCGCGCACGGTCAGGCTCCAGTTGCCGCTACCCGCACGCGCTCCGGCCAGGGTGCCATCGGGCAGGGCCGAGGGTTCATAGGTCAGGGCGGCCGCCTTGCCCCGCGCCAGTTCAGCGATCAGCGCGGCTGAGGAGAGGCTGCCGGTCTCCTCGTCGGAGTTGATCAGGACGTCGTAGCCGATACTGACGGCGGCTTCGCTATGCTCGAACGCCTTCAGAGCGGCGAGGATCACGGCAATCCCGCCCTTCATGTCGGCCACGCCGGGGCCGTTCAGGGTCTGCTCGTCGAGCCAGGTCTGCTGCTGGAACGGGTCGCTTTCCGGAAAGACGGTGTCCATGTGTCCAGTCAGCAGAAAGCGCCGCTGCGCCTCTGGCCGCACCCGCAGGACCAAATGTTTGCCATAGGCGACCGGCGCTTCTTCTCCGGCCGGGGTAATCGCACTGACCGGGGTTTGCTCTTCCAGTCGCACATCGCCGGGCAGGGCGGAAAAGGCATCGGCCAGTTCCGCCGCTTGCCGGGCGAGTCCGGGCAGGTTACCGGTGCCGGTATTTATCGCGCTCCACGCCTGGACCTGGCCCAGCATTGGGGCCGCGTCGACCTGGTCGAGCAATTGGGCTTCAGGGCGGGTAAACTGTTGCATCTGAAATCTTCTAGCCGAGCGTGGGGCCCTGTCCAACCCCCGCCAGTGCGGCGGGTGGAAAAGCGGCGGTTCGACCAAAGTAGACACCCGAACGCGCCTTCTTCCCGTTGCCTTCTCTTCGCAACTGCGGCATAGCGCTGGAATTCCTCCCCGGGATCGTCGAAGAAACTGCGCTGGCTCAAACAGGCCAGTGCGCGATTTTGTATGCGAGGATCCATGAGCGAACGGGTTGAAAAGGCTGGCTTGAAGGTCGATGCGGCGCTGGCCGCCTTTGTCGAGCGTGAGGTGCTGACCTCGCTGGGCCACGACGCCGCCCAGTTCTGGAACGGATTCGCTGCCCTGCTGGACCGCTTCGTGCCGCAGAACCGGGCGCTGCTCGCCAAGCGTGACGATCTGCAGGCCAAAATCGACGCCTGGCACCTGGCCCGGGCTGGCAAGCCGCTCGATCAGGGCGAATACCAGGCCTTCCTGCGCGAGATCGGTTATCTTGTTGCCGAGCCTGCGCCATTCAAGATCGGCACCCAGAACGTCGATGCTGAGATCGCGACCATGGCCGGGCCGCAGCTGGTGGTGCCGGTGCTCAACGCCCGCTTCCTGCTCAATGCCGCCAATGCGCGTTGGGGTAGCCTCTACGACGCCTATTACGGCACCGATGCGCTGGATGCGCCGCCGGCCCGCCCGGGCGGCTATGACAAGGTTCGCGGCGCGGCGGTGATCAAGGCTGCGCGGGCGTTCCTCGACGGCGCGATCCCCGGCTGGCAGGCCGCGCTGGAAGGCGGCAACAGCGAATATCTCGTGGCCAAGCGTGATGGCGCAATTCTTTTCAAGAACAATGGCCTGCATATCGAAGTTATCGTCGATCCGCAGCATCCGGTCGGTCAGGACGATCCGCTGGGCATTGCCGATGTCCTGCTGGAAAGCGCGCTGACCACGATCTGCGACATGGAAGATTCCGTCGCCGCGGTCGATGCCGAGGACAAGCTGCTGGCCTATTCGAACTGGCTGGGCCTGATCCGTGGCGACCTGACCGACACCTTTGAAAAGGGCGGCAAGACCATGACCCGGGCGCTCAATGCCGACCGGGAATGGACCGCGCTGGACGGTTCCACGCTGACGCTGCCGGGCCG
>CAZNBX010000070.1:0-7628 GCA_964571305.1 uncultured Novosphingobium sp. | reverse complement strand
ATAAAAGTCAGCGTGAATGTCAGCGCAAATCACCTATTGCGGGTCGATTTTGTTGATCGTCTCGGATTTGCTTTGTCCCGGCACCCGCTGATCAATCCGTCCAGACTGGAACTGGAGATTCTGGAAACAGCGACACTGGGTGACATCCAGTTGGCCGTTGGGGTGTTGCAGCGATGTATCGAGTTGGGCGTCAAATTCTCGCTCGACGACTTTGGCACAGGGTATTCGTCGCTCACTTATCTGCGAAAACTACCGGTCGACACGCTCAAGATCGATCAAAGCTTTGTCCGCGACATGCTCAGCGATCCCGATGATCTGAGTATTGTGGAGGGCGCCATCAAGCTGGCCAGCGCATTTCACCGTCAGGTCATTGCCGAAGGGGTCGAAACCCTCGCACACGCTGTGGTGCTGCGGCGAATGGGCTGTCATTTTGCACAGGGCTACGGCATTGCCAAACCCATGCCAGCAGATCAACTACCCAATTGGACGGTCCGCTGGAAAGCCGCCGAGGCATGGCGAACGGCATGAGTTTTTGCGGTTCTCAAAGCCAGGCGGCTGCCTGTGCTACAGGTGTTATCAGTGCGGCTGGTGTTGCCGCCTCAATGATGCGCGCTATCCTCAAGATGGATCACGTCATCGCGCAGGCGCAGCTTGTTCTCGATCACGGCGGTCATCGGCTCGATGCCCGTGACGTCGACTTCGCCCAGTTGCTCGACCCAGGCGAGAATTCCGTTGAGCTCAGGCACCATCGCCTCAAGCTCTGCCTCGCTGACCTTGATGCGGGCCAGCGCGGCGATCTTGGCCACCGTGGCAGTATCAACCGACATTGTTTCGACTCACTCAGTTTTGGCTCGCCGGGACGCCGTTGGCGGTATCCCGGCGTGAAACCAGTGCTTGGATTACTGGACCTGGGCGGGCGCTTCCGGTGCTTCGGCACCGGCCTTGTCGCCCTTCTTTCCGGCAGCAGCGGCGGCGGCTTCCATCGCCTTCATCTGCTCGGCCCGCATTTCCTGCTCGGCCGAGGCGCGGCTTTGCACCTTGATCAGGTCGATTTCGAAGTGGAGGTCGGTGTTCGGGGCGATGCCCGGAGCGCCTTCCTTGCCATAGGCCTTTTCCGACGGGATCACGACCTTGTCCTTGCCGCCCGGCTGCATCTTTTTCAGCGCCTCGACGAAGCCCGGAATGACGCCCTGCAGCGGCAGCTTGGCGCCCTGCGCCTCGTCAAACACCTTGCCGTCCGGCAGGGTGCCCTTGTAGTTGATGGTCACGACGTCGGCCTCGGTCGGCGCAGCGCCGCTACCGGCCTGGACGGTTTCCACCGAAACGCTGGGCGGCAGGCTGGCCGCAACGACGCCGCCAGCGGCCAGGGCGACAGCGGCCACCCCCAGCCAGAGCTTGGTCAGCGCGCCCTTGGCGATCGGCTGGAGCGGTACGCGGGTGATTTCGGTCATCGGGTTTCCCTGTCTGATCAGAACGAGTCTGGAAGATATGCAAAAGGGCGCGGAAGCCTCCGCGCCCTCATGGCTTATCGCAAGCTGCGGTTCAAGCTTGCAACGGCGTTTTACTTGACGCCGTCACGCTCCATCCGCTTGCGCTCCATCTTGCGGGCGCGGCGCACGGCAGCGGCCTTTTCGCGGGCGCGCTTTTCCGAGGGCTTTTCAAAGTGACGGCGCAGCTTCATCTCGCGATACACGCCTTCACGCTGCAGCTTCTTCTTGAGCGCGCGCAGGGCCTGCTCGACATTGTTGTCGCGGACGAGAATTTGCATAAACCGAAACACCTCACATGCAAAAGGCCAGAACCCCGCCGTGTCCGGTGCGGGGGAGCACCCTTAAATCGGAAAAACGAAAAACAAAAACGTGCCGAATCCCTTGAGGGGTCGGCTCGAACCGGCGGGCGGCTACCACCCGAATCGATCCTTGGCAACCCCTACAGTGCCATTTGCTGGCCCATTTGCGCTCGGCAGAGAAGTGTGGTGAGTGCCCCGCTTCGGGGGAAACGCAAGTGCATACCAGCTTCACGAACATCGATTGGGCAGTCCTGGGCAGCTATGTCGTGCTGCTCGCCCTGGCCGGATGGCTGACCACCCGGCGCGGGATGAAAAGCGAGGACTACTTCCTCGCCAGCCATCACGCCCCGACCTGGCTAGTGGCGATTTCAGTCCTGTCGACTGTGCAATCGGCGGCAACCTTCCTGGGCGTGCCGGACAATTCGTTTCGTGGCGACTATACCTACCTCGGCGGGGTGCTGGCCGCGCTGATCGCTGCCTGGATCGTCGCCCATGTCCTGATTCCCCGGTTCTACGCCATGCGCGTCACCACGGTCTATGAACTGCTGGAAACGCGGTTCGATGCTACCGCGCGGCGCGCCGCCGCGGCAATGTACCTGGTTGGGCGGATCTTCGCGAGTGGGGCGCGGCTCTATCTCGCCGCGATTGCCGTCTCGATGATCCTGTTCCTCGACGTCACGCCGCAGCACATCGCGGTCGCCGCCTTCGGCCTGCTGATCTTCGGGCTGGTCTTCACTTTCATGGGCGGGCTGCAATCGGTGATCTGGAGCGACCTGGTCCAGGTCGTGCTCTATGTTGGCTCTGCCCTGCTGGTCGCCTGGCACCTGTGGAGCGGGCTCGACATGACGCTACCGCAAGCGATCCACGCGCTGGGGCCGAAGCTGAACCTGGTCAACCCGACGCTCGACCCATCGGCGCCGTGGGGGCTGCTGGCGGTGCTGACGGGCGTGATGCTGCTCAACCTCGCCAGTTCGGGGCTGGACCAGGACATTACCCAGCGCCTGCTGGCCTGCGAGGATGCGGGCAAGGGCGCACGTTCGCTCTATGCTTCGGTCTGGCTCAGCTTGCCGGTGATCCTGCTGTTCCTGGTGATCGGGTCGCTGCTCTACCTCCATTACGAAGGTACGGCGGCGGGTTCGTTCCGGGGCGAAAAGGTGACGGTGTTCATGCACTATATCCTCACCGAGATTCCGCCCGGCCTGCGCGGGCTGGTCACGGTCGGGGTTATTGCCGCGGCGGCGATCAATTCCGGGCTGATCTCGATGTCGGCCGTGCTGGTCAACGACCTCTACCGCCCCTTTGCCGGCGAGAGGAGCGAAGCCCACTTCGTCCGCATGGGCCGGATCGCCAGCGTCCTGCTGGGCCTCGCCCTGTTCGGCATGGCGATCCTGTCCTATTTCTGGCAGCGCTATGCCGACAGCGCGCTGCTCGACTTCGTGCTGGGGGTCATGGCCTTTGCCTATTCCGGCCTGATCGGGGTTTACGGCGTCGCGCTGTTTTCGCGCCGAGGCAATTCGGCCAGCGTGATCGCGGCCTTCGTCGCCGGGTTCCTGACCGTCTTGGCGTTCCAGCCCTATGTGATCGACAGCCTGGCCCTGCCTGCAACGATGAAGCAGTTCGCCTTCCCATGGCAGCTGGTCCTGGGCAGCGCGGTGGCGGCGCTGGTCTGCCTGGCGGGGAAACCTGTCCGCGCATGACAAAGAGGCGGAACGCGCTGCCGCGTCCCGCCCCTTTTGCCTTGATGACCCAGCCTTAGAACTTCAGCGTCAGGCGCCCGCGATAGGTCTGGCTGCGCAGGTCCTTGCGGAAGAAACTGCTGTCCGCCTCAACCGAAAGCGCGGCCCGACCGCTCAGTTCAAAGGTAAGCCCGCCGCTGACTTCGGCCCAATTGTCGTCCGTCGCGGGAAGCGCGAAAGGCGCGACCACGAGCCCCCCGGCGAAGCCAGCGGTAAAGCTGGCCGACTGGTCCAGGAAGTCGTGAACATAGTTCACCTCCAGATGCGGCCGCACCTTGCCCGACTGACCAGCCAGGCCAAGGCCCAGGCGGCTTTCCAGAGCTTTTCGGGTGTCATGCTGGATATCCAGGGCCATTGGACCGCCGCGCTCTGCGGCCTGGCCAAAACCAAGCGATTCAAACCGCAGCGACGCGCGCGGCGTAATCGCCAGCTTGTCGTTCCGGGACAGGTCGGTGCCAAGTCCCGCTTCGGCGGAAAAGGCGAACGCGCTCTTGTCGAGATTCAGGGTGTATGGCGTGGAAACCAACGTCACTGTTCGCTGGCTGTCGCTCGACAGCACCCCGGCGCTCATCCGCAGGTCGAGCCGGAGCCCCTTCCCGCTGGCCAGTGCCCCATAGACCGTCCCCTGCACCAGCCGCGCGCCGGCGCTTTGCGCCCCGACTGAGGTCGTGCCGTCGACATCGGCATAGCTTACGCCAAAGCCGAGCGTCACCCGGTCAGACACGGCCTTTTCCAGGCCGAAGGCGGCGAACCATCCATCGAACTGGTCGCGTCCGGCGGTGCCAGCCGTGGGCATCCGGCGCGAACTGCCGTTGAGATAGCCCGCAACAAGATAGCCGCTGGCATCGTCGGCCAACTTGCCGGCAGATTTGCCGTCATCGGAAAAGCCCAGCCCGTTTTCCATCGGCGCAGCGGCGCGGACCATGGCGTCCTGGCTGGCCAGCGGCAGGGGATTGCCGTTGACTGCAAGCTGTCCGGTCGCCTCGCCCGGGCGCAGGGTGCCGACCCGCTGGCGGAAGAACCGGTCGGTCGCGCCGCTGGCAGCCACGGCGGTCGCGCTACGCAGGCTTTCGCTGCGCGGTGCGGCTCCTTCCATGAAGGAGCGCACCCCGGCCGCGTCCTGCATGTCGAGCGGACCATAAAGGCCCGACAGCGTACCGGCGGAGGCGGCGCGATTGGCGTCGAGCAAGGCGGCATAGGAAACCTGCACCGTCGATCCCTTGTCCACCACGTCGACATATTTGCCGAAGGTGATCCGCAGGTCGACCGCGTTGGCGAGATAGGTCAGCTTGGGGATGATCACCGCACTGATCGTCGGCGTGGCGAAGGTTCCGCTAACCCCGCCCTGTGCGGTGAGGATGCGGTAGACCGCGCCGTCAACCGGGCGCGCGCCGGACATGAAGGACAGCGCCAGCTTGCCGCCCAGGTTGGCTTGGCCGCTGCCCGTTGCCGCGCCGGTCTGTACCGCGATCTGGTCGGACAGGGTGCCCGCGCCGAGATCGACCATATAGGTCGTGCCAGAGGCGAAGACCATGTTGCCGCGGAAGGTCAGGGTGCCGATGCTGCCCGCCGTGCCGCTTGCTCCCGGAGAGATCGTACCCGCCGTGCTGGTGAAGAACGGCGTGGTGATCACCCCAGTGCCGTTGAGCCCGCCAGTCAGCATGAAATAGTCGCCCACCGAGGTCAGCGCGCCGTTGACCTGCATGGTCCCGGTGCCCTGGGTAATGCTCATCAGGCTGGTCAGCGAACCGCCCGCCTGAATGTCGAGCATGGCGCCGCCGTGCGACAGGGTGAAGCGGTCGATCACCACTGTGCTGTTCAGCGTCGTCGTCCCCGCCGCGCCCAGGGTCACGTCGAAATAGCGCGGCTTGACCCGGTTGACCCGGTCGCCGTCATAGTTGTTGGGAACGAACCCGGTCGCCCCCGGCAAACCGTTGTCGAGCGTGGCGGCGGGAAGCGTGGCGGTTGCCATGGCGACCGGCTCGCTCGGGGCAAGCGCCGCCTGGCTGACCGCGCCCTGGGCGACCAGTTCGTCGCCGCGCAGGTTCGCATAGGCCATGCCGTTGCCCGCAGTACCGATCGGACCCGTTCCGACACGAACCTTGCCGCTCACGACATCAAGGCATTCCGAAACGGAGGTCGTTTCAAAGCACGCCTGGCCGAAGCCCGGCTGGTCGGTATTGCCAGCACCCGGCGCGGTCGGCACGCCGTTTACCAGCTGGCCATTGACGATCACCTGGTAGGCCGGATCAAGATTGGTCACCCAGTGACCGGGGTCGCCCCAATTGGCATTGCCCGCGACCGAGCCGACGTAGTGGTAGAAGTTGTTCGCCGCGATCCAGTCCCAATAGAGATAGAGCGGCTGGTAGAACGAGGCGGTGCCATAGCCATTGGCCGGCTGGCCATTGAAGAACCGGGTATAGCCGCCCGACAGCACCCCGATCACCAGAGACTTGGCGAAGGCGCGGTCGAGGATCAGCGGACCGCCGGAATCGCCGCCTGCGGTGATCCCTTCGTTGGGCAGGGCATTGTCTCGCCACGCGTTGAAATCATAGACCGAAGCCTGCGCGCTGCCGCGCAGCGGATCGTCGAAGTCGATCCAGTAGAGGTTCTGCGGCAGGGCGGTGGAATTGGTGCCGAACAGGAAGTTCTCGAACTCGTCGAGGCTGGCCAGTGCGCCCAGGGTGTTCTCCGCGACGCGGCGGCGGAAATCGATCGCCAGGCTGCCGCTGGTCCCGGTGCCGTTGCCGCCATAGCCGGCGATGGAGACGTGATAGCCGGTCCCGTTCGCTGTGATCGGCGTGGCCGGAAGCTGCGAGAACAGCAGCGCCCAGGTCGGGACATTGGCCGCCGGCGTGTCGAGCGCGGACATCGCGACGTCGCCATAGAGGAACTGCCGTGCCTCCGGGTCGAGCGAGAGCTGGTTATAGCTGACATAGTTCGAATTGTAGAACGCCTGGGTGACATTGGTCTTGTACTTGCCCACGCCCCCTGCGCCGCCGAACAGCCAGGTGATCAGCTCGTCGGTCTGGCCCGCGGCATTGGCGCGGACATTGGTCTCAAAGCCCCAGCCAATCGCCCGCCCACCGCTGTTGGCGCCGTAAGTGCCGGCCGCCGCGCCATTCACGCAGTGCGCGGCAAAGATCACCGTGCGCGGATTGATCAGCGTGCCGGTGCACAGGCCGACCGAGCCGCCGCCGGAATCGATGATCATCTGGCCCACGCCGGTGACGTTGACCGGATCGCGCGCCGTGGTCGGCGTGCCGGGATTGGCGACGAGGATCTGCGGATCGGGCGCGGTCACCTGCAGCCGCTGATCGACGGCTGCCGAACCGCCCTGCGCCTCGCGCTCGACCGACAGGACCAGGCCCTCTCCGCCCGGTGCGGCAGGCGATTCGGCCAGGGCGGGACTGGCGACCAGCGCCATGGCCAGCGCGGCCAGGCTTGCGCCAACAGCGGACGCGCGGGGAAAACGGAGATTTGCAGCAGATTTCTCGGACATGTTTTGCGACCCCAAACCGAAGAAAATGGTTATTTGTCCGGCAGTTAACTCCGGACGGGCCACGGTTACGCGATAACTATTTATAAATGAAGGTAATTTTGCCTAGCTATTTATATCAACCCACTTGGGCCACATTGTTGTGCAGGCAGAAACCGACCTTCCTGCCCGGCGCGGGGTGGACGCAGGACCACGGGCCTTGTCTCCGCGGCCCTTCACCCCCTAAGAGGCGGCATGTCCTTTTCCGGTTTTATCCAGCACTCGCTGCTCGTCGTGCTTGGCGGCGGCCTTGGCGCCTGGTTGCGCTATGTCGTCGGCCTCGCCTGGGCGCGCGGCATCGGCGCAGCATCCGCCGCAGCGTTCCCTTGGGCGACGCTAACCGTCAACCTGGTCGGCAGCCTTGCCATGGGCGTGCTGACGGGCTGGCTCGCGGGCAGCGGCCAGGGCTCGGAAAGCTGGCGCCTGCTGCTCGGCGTCGGCGTGCTCGGCGGGTTCACCACTTTTTCCGCCTTCAGCCTGGACGTGGTGACTCTCGCGCAGCGGGGCGAACTGGGCACGGCCCTGCTCTACGGCACGATCTCGATCGTCGGCAGCATTGCCGGAC
>CAZNBX010000069.1:0-7636 GCA_964571305.1 uncultured Novosphingobium sp. | reverse complement strand
TTCTTGCAAATCATTCTCAATAAGGATCGACATGACCGCCTCACTTCGCCTCCGCATTGCCCTGTCAGCCACCGTCGCCGCAGGCGCTTTCGGCTGGGCAGGAGCTGCCATGGCGGAAGAAGCCGCGGCTGATGCACCCGCGATTATCGTCTATGGCCGCCCGGACGGATACGACCTCGACAAGACCCCGACCGCGACCAAGACCGACACCCCGCTGATCGACGTGCCGCCGACGATCAACGTGATCAGCCGCGAACTGCTTGATGACCAGGGCGTCACCTCGCTCGGCGAAGCGCTGCGCCACGTCGCCGGGGTCAGCCTGGGCCAGGGCGAAGGCCACCGCGATCAGATCACCCTGCGCGGCCAGAACTCGACCGCCGACTTCTTCGTCGACGGCATCCGCGACGACGCGCAGTATTATCGCCCGCTCTACAACGTCGAACGGATCGAAGTGCTCAAGGGAGCCAATGCCATGATCTTCGGACGGGGCGGCGGCGGCGGGGTGATCAACCGCGTCTCCAAGGCGGCGGAGTTCGACCGCACCCGCGCCGCCCTGTCGAGCGGTATCGACACCTTCGGCGCATGGAACGTGGCAGCAGACTTTGGTGCGCCGCTGTCGGATACCATCGGCACGCGCCTCAATGCGACCTACGAGAAGTTCGCCAACCACCGGCAGGACTATGACGGCCACTTCCTCGGCGTCACCCCGACCATCGGCGCGCGCCTGGGCGACGCGACCGACCTGACCCTGACTTACGAATATGTCGAGGACCGCCGTACCACCGATCGCGGCGTCCCCTCGCGCAATGGCGCGCCGCTGACTGGTTACGACGATACCTTCTTCGGCTCGCCCAAGGTCAACCATGCCGAAGTGACGGCGCATCTCGTCCACGGCCGGGTCGACCACGCCTTCACCGACAACCTCAAGGCCAACCTCAGCCTGCAATTCGCCGACTACGACAAGTTCTACGGCAACGTTTACGCGAACAGCGCGGTCAGTGGGTCGAACACGGTCACGCTTGCCGGTTATGACAGCAGCACCGACCGGCAGAACGTGATCGGCCAGGGCAACCTGGTCTGGACCGGGAGCACCGGCTCCATCGGCCACACCCTGTTGCTCGGCTTCGAAGCGGGTGACCAATCGACCTTGGCGGACCGCCACAATGCCTCTTTCCCGGCAGGCGCAACCGTGGCCCTTGCGGAGCGGATCATCGTGCCGACCGTGACCTTCCCTGCCACTCCGGCCAGCGCCAGCCAGTCAGACGCCAGCTTCTGGTCGGTCTATGCGCAGGATCAGGTCGATCTGGGCGAATATGTGAAGCTCGTCGGCGGTCTGCGCTTTGATCGCTTCACCATCAGTTCGACCAACCTGGTCACGAACTTCGCCGGCAAGCGCAGCGACAGCAAGTGGTCGCCGCGCCTGGGTTTGATCGTCAAGCCGCGCGAGAACCTCTCGCTTTACACGAGCTATGCCAAGAGCTTCCTGCCGCAGTCGGGCGACCAGTTCACCGTGCTCGATGCGACCACCGCGGCGCTCGCCCCGGAGGAATTCCGCAACCTCGAAGCCGGGGTAAAGTGGGACCTGACCGACGCCCTGGCACTCACCGCCGCAATCTACCGCCTCGACCGCGACAATACCCGCGCCACCGATCCGGTCAGCGGCAACACGGTGCTCAGCGGCAAGAGCCGGACCGAGGGCGTCGAAGTGTCGCTGGTCGGCCGGGTCACCGACAAGCTCGACGTGTCGCTGGGCTATGTCCTGCAAGACGGCGAAATCCGCGCCACGACCGCTGCCGCTCCGGCTGGCCGCAAGCTGGCGCAGCTTCCGCGCCACCAGGCTTCGGCCTGGGGCCGCTACAACTTCTCGAAGCGGTTCGGCCTGGGCCTTGGCCTGATCCATCAGTCGAGCCAATTCGCAACGATCAGCAACGCGGTGCGCTTGCCCGCCTTCACCCGGATCGACGCGGCGGCCTACTATGACCTGACCGATGCGGTAACGCTGCAGCTGAATGTCGAGAACCTGACCGACACCGACTACTTCCCGGCGGCCCACACCGACAACAACATCTCCACCGGTCGTCCGCTCAATGCCAAGCTGACGCTGCGGATGAAGTTCTGAGGACGGATCAGTCCGCCTTCAAGGCGGGCACGGCCTGCGCCGCATCCTGCGGGGAAATTCCCGGCGCAGGCGCGGCGCTGATCGTTTCGACCCGGCGCATCACCCGCCCCGCGCGCTGGATCGCGCCAACCAGCCGCGGATAGACCCCGCAGCGGCACAGGTTGGGCACAGCAGCCTTGATATCCTCTGCCGAGGGATCCGCATTGCGCGCCAGCAGGGCCGCTGCCGCCATCGCGATCCCCGGCGTGCAGAACCCGCACTGGATCGCTTGCTCGGCCACCAAGGCTTGCTGCACCGGGTGCGAGCGGTCGGCCGACAGCCCTTCAATCGTGGTGACATTGCGCCCCTCGACCTCGGCCAAGGTGACCAGGCACGAACGCAGCGCCTCGCCATCGATCAGGACCATGCAGGCCCCGCAATCGCCCGAACCGCCGCCGTCTTCCGCGCCGGGCAGGCTGGCCGCCTCGCGCAGCGCCCACAGCAGCGGCGTCTGGCTGTGGCGCGTGAGCTCGAGGGGACGGTCGTTGACGGTCAGGCGCGGCATGGCTCAGCGTAGAATGGGATCAGCGCGGGATCAGTCGCGCCAGGAACGGTCGACCCGGTCCACCGCGCGGACCCAGGCGTCAAAGTCCGCCGCACCCGCAACGGCACATTTGTTCGAGCTCGCGGCGACGTCGCGCTGGTGCACGGCGACCACTTCATCGGACAGGACAATCGGTTTGCCCGCAGCCATGGTCGCCAGCTGGATCTCGCAGGCGCGCTGCAGCGACCAGTGCATCAGGAAGATTTCCGGGATCGAGCGGCCCAGGATCACCGGGCCGTGGTTGCGCAGCATCAGGATGCGCTTGTCGCCCAGGTTCTTGAGCAGACGCTCGCCCTCTTCTTCGCGGACGGTTACCCCTTCGAAATCGTGATAGCCGATTCGGCCAACGAAGTTGCAGGCATAGAAGTTGGTCGGCTGCAGGCCGCCTTCCAGGCTGCTCACCGCCATGGTCGCGGTGGTGTGGGTGTGGCAGATCGCGTGGGCCCAGGGCACATGGCGGTGGAAGTAGGAATGCTGGACAAAGCCTGCCCTGTTCACCGGATAGGGGCTGCCATCGAGGGTGTTGCCGTCGATGTCGATCTTCACCAGGTTGCTGGCGCAGACTTCGGAATAGAGCAGGCCAAACGGGTTGATCAGGAACGCGCCTTCCTCACCCGGGACCTTGACCGAGATATGGTTGTAGATCGATTCCGACCAGCCGAGGTGATCGAACACGCGGTAGCACGCCGCAAGCTGCTGGCGGACCTGCCATTCCTCTTCGCTGCAATCGAGATTGCGGCTGTGGTTGCTGAGCTTGGTGGCCATGTCTCTCTCCGGATTTTTGATTTCCCGGACACCTTAGGCAAATCAGCGGCCGATGGAAATCCGCAATCCAGCCCACACGGTACGTGGCGTGCCGAGGTCAATTGAGCCGGCCTGGTTGCGCGTCACGATCCGGGCCTGGGTCAGATTTTCCGCGCGCAGGACCAGCGTCGCGGCCGTGCCCAGCGGAATATTGGCCACCGCGTCCAGCGTGGTTGCCGCGGGCAGCACGTCGGTTTCCAGATCGTCCTCGAACTGGGCACCGACATGGCGCAACGTTGCGGCGAGCAACCAACCCTCGTGCGGACGCCAGGCCAGGGAGGTGCTGGCGGCCAACTTGGGCACCTGGGCCGGGCGCTTGCCATCAAGGCCTGCCGATACACCGCTGCCCTGCATTTCGGCATCGATCAGGCTGAGCGCGCCGTTCCATTCGAACCGGCCCGCCGTGGCCCTGCCGACCAGCTCCACCCCGCGCGCATGAACCGCATCGACGTTTTGCCGCTGGCGCAGGTTGCGGCTGAGCGTGACATTGGCAATCGCGCCCTTGACCTTGTTGTCGAAGGCCGTCGCCGAAAGCTCGAACCAACCGCGCTTGAAATCGAATCCGCCCTCGAACCCGAATAGGTCTTCGTTGGCGAGCTGGGCATTGGCCGTGGTCGTGACCGGGAATACCACGAAGGGGCGGTACAGCTCGTTCAGCGTCGGCTGGCGCATGCCGTTGTAGACCGAGCCGCGCAGCGCCAGGCCCGGGGTCACTTCCACCACTGCACCCCCACGCAGCGACAGGTCCCAGCAGGAGCGGCCCGCAAAGTTCGACTGAGTGGTCACCCCGCCGCTCGCATTGGTCTCAACGAAGTGCCCGTCCCGCACCGACCAGCGATCCAGCCGCGCCGATCCGGTCAGCCGCAGCGGCCCAAGCTGGCGGTCATGCTCGGCATAGAAACCGAGGTCGTCATTGGTGCCGCCCGCCTTGCGCCGCGCGGTCACCGCGCCGGTCCCGGCATTGAACGCCACTTCGCGCATTTCCCCGCGGGCGCGGCGCCAGTCCACGCCCAGCCGCAGCGAATGGTCCGCATCGACCGGCGGGCGCAGTTCGATCTTGCCGCCAAGGCCGGTCGAAGGCGTCGCCTGCTGGTCCAACGTCTTGCGGAAACTGGTCGAGGAAATCACCACGTTGGAATAGTCGCGCGCCTGGACATAGCCGAGCACGTCGAACTGCCAGGTCCCGCGTCCGACCAGGCGCAGCGAGGCGTCCTGCCCGCCCTGGAAACTGTCCGCCCCGGCAAAGCGCAAGGTGCGGTGATCCGCGAACGCCAGCACCTTCGCTTGCAACTCAAAGTCCGGCGCCAGGGGCGCGACCGCGCGCAGCGAGGTCGACCAACTGTCGAACCCGGCGCGGACGCTGGCCGGAACCCGCTGCTCCACCGGCGTGGTCCAGAAGCCCTGTCCGCGGTCCCACCGCCCGCTGGCCACGGCAAGGCCATCTCCTAGCTGCGGCGCGAGGGTCGCGGAAAGCTCGCTCTCACCCCGGTCGTTGCCCAGCAGACTGGCTTCGGCGAAGGACAGGCTGGCCGGGTTGGCGCTGTTTAGGTCAATCGTGCCCGCCACTGCCCCGGAACCGAATGCCCCTGTCCCGCCGCCGCGAATCACGCTGATCCGGCCCAGCCGCTCGACCGGCAGGGCGCTGAATGGCACATGGCCAAAGAACGGATCGGCCACCGGCACGCCATCAAGCACGACCAGTGTGCGGCTCGACGCATTCCCGCCCAGCCCGCGCTGGGTCACCCCCTGCGCGGTGGGATTGGCCGAGCGGCTGTCCGACCGCCGGAACTGCTGGAACCCGGCGGCACTGGCCAGCACGTCATCGAGCCGCCCCGAAGCCGACAACGCCCCGCGCTCCGCATCCAGCGTGACGACCGAATAGGCCTGCAACATCGGCGAAGGATCAAGCCCGCGCCCGGTAACGACGATCTCCTCCGCCGCAGCGGCATCGCCCTGCGCAAGCGCAGGCGAGACCATGGCCGGAACAACCAGCACGGCGAGGGAGCGGGAGAGAGTGGTGCGGAAGTGGTGCCGCTTACGTGACTCGAACACGTGACCCCATCAAGATTGTGAAAGTCGGAAGCACGCGCTCGTAACATGGGGATTTGAGCGGGCCTAGGGCCGGGTACGGCAAAATGTACTAAACTGCGCCTCTCTCGGCGCAGTATTCATTTCATTGCTTCCTGGTAAACCCTGCCCTCCAACGATCCATCAGATACAGGATGAAATATTCGCTTTGGCCAGGTGACAATTTTTCGGCCGCCGAGGACGATTCCAAACTTTCCCTAAGTTCCCTTTCCTGCCGCGCGCATAGTATTCTGATGCGAGCACGTTCGGACGAAAAATACCTTTCGTCAGAATTGAAACCGGTAACCTGAGACTGGAAACACAGCACCAGTTTGTCGGAAGCCTCCCTATTCGCATGGTAGACGTCTTCATACTTTATCGTGTCTTCGGGAAAAAACGAGGCGCCCTGCATGGCCATCAGGTGAAAAGCGGCCTCCATTATCATACAGCCTCCTGAATTCTCCCGCCGGAGAACTGGCCTCATTGCCCCAATCAATGGGCCACAAAAAACCATGCAAAGTCAATTGGTAATGGGATTAGCCTGCATGGACTATGGATAGTCAGAACATGCGACACTCCATGTTTACTTTCTTCCGTCACCTTGCGGATCATGGCCTTCCGCAAACCGTTCCGCGCCGCGCCCGTTCGGCCTGCTCGTCACATCAAGAGGCAACGCCGGAAGCGTGAATTGAAGTCCATCGCGCTTCTACTCGGCGGCGCTGCCACCGTCGGACTGGTGGTTGGCACAGCAAGCATGGGCGCTCTGCCCGGTTGGCGGACAATCGAGGTTGCCATGAAACCACTCGCAGTGGCGATGGGCCTCATGCGGGCACGGGCTCCGCAGCCAGGCGATGTCTGGCAGGGCTGCAACGAGGCGCGGACGGCCGGAACGGCTCCGATCTATGCAGGAGAGCCTGGCTACAGCGAGGACATGGACGGTGACGGCGACGGCATTGCCTGCGAACCGTATCGCGGTGCTTGAAGCGCGACCGCAGAGAAGTGGTGCCGCTTACGTGACTCGAACACGTGACCCCATCATTACGAATGTGATATAATACAATATAAATCAGAAAGTTAGATTTATAGTTGTATAGTTTGTTGTATAGTAAATGCTCGATAATATCAGTGATTCAGTCACTTGGTCGTGTTTACCTGACTGTGATAATTACACCCCACCTCAATGCCTTAACTGATCGTGTCGGTTTAACCGACAGGCCGAGTCAAGATCGTATCCCGCATTGTCGGGGAACACGACCCACACATCACTTGGCGCCTCCAAAGCGTAGCCTCAGCAATGGTAACGGTCTTTGATGAAATCGTTGTAGTAAGTGCCCTTCGAAATGGCCCTGCACAGCCCATCGAAAATCGACTCGGGCACTCGACAAAAATCGTACGGTTGGCCTTCAGGAAACCAAAGCGTCAGGCGCATGGAAGCAGGATCATATTCCGCGCGTTTAATCGCTGATGAGTTGAAATAAGGCACTTTGAACCACGCATTTCTTCATGTTTAGATAAATTACAGCGGCTTGATCAATTTCGAAACAGCCTCAGCAATTTTTGAAATTGACTCTGAATCGAGTGGCGATTCGATTTTATGCGGTTCAATTGGGTTTCCGAAATATCTGTCAGTTAGCCTGTCTCTGATGGCATTTTTGCCGTCAACGGGCATTAGCTCGATAAAGGGACCTAACGTAGAAAGCTCCAATTCCCGTTGCGTTGCCTGATCACCGTTGGTCCTATGCCTCGCAGATTCTCTGGCCGTGTATATAGCTGGAAGCGCCACAACCAGAGCAGTCAGCAGCCTGGTAACCAGGGCCCATGACGATTCGACATAATCATCACCAATCCACCAATGCCTCAAATGAATGAGGAAATTGGATATTACGATTGTTATTCCAATCGAAAATAGGCCGACAGTTATCCATCTAAAAAGGTTGGATAGTCTGTACTCATCTTTCGCTCGCTTATTATATGTTCCCGTGATCAAAACGTCCCCAACGGACTGGATCATGGCAAGCCTGCAAACCCGTTCTATTGGTTTCGGGAGGGAGATGAAGACGGCA
>CAZNBX010000068.1:7061-7704 GCA_964571305.1 uncultured Novosphingobium sp. | reverse complement strand
GTCGCCAAGACCGACGCGGTCCACATCGACCTGGAAAACCAGGTAGTCACCACGCCGTTCCAGGACCGGTTCGAATTCCAGATCGATCCCTTCCGCAAGCACTGCCTGATGGAAGGGCTGGACGAAGTGGGCCTGACCATGGCCCGCGACGCACAGATTTCCGCTTATGAAAATGAAGCCCGGGCCACGCTGCCCTGGCTCGCCAAGGGAGTAGCATAACCATGAAAGCATTGCGCAGCCACGCCGTCGGCGGTCCCGAGACGCTTACCCTCGACGAGCTGGAAAGCCCCGTCCCCGGTCCCGGCCAGGTCCGCATCAAGGTCAAGGCCTGCGCGATCAACTATCCCGACGTCCTGATCATCAAGGACATGTACCAGTTCAAGCCGGCCCGGCCGTTTGCTCCGGGCGGTGAACTTTCCGGCGTTGTCGATGCCGTGGGCGAAGGCGTGACCCAGTGGAAGGCGGGCGACCGCGTGATTGCCATGATGGGCAATGGCGGCCTCGCCACCGAAGTGCTGGCCGATGCGGCCAAGCTGTTCCCGCTGCCCGACGGTGTCTCGTACGAAACCGGCGCTTCGCTGCTGATGACCTATGGCACCAACATGCACGGTCTGCTCGATCGCGGCCACCTCAAGGCCGGTGA
>CAZNBX010000068.1:0-7051 GCA_964571305.1 uncultured Novosphingobium sp. | reverse complement strand
GGACTCGCTGCTGGTGCGCGGCGCGGCGGGCGGGGTTGGTCTTGCTGCGGTGGAACTGGGCAAGGCCTATGGCGCCAAGGTCGTCGCCGCTGTCTCCAGCGAGGAAAAGGCCCAGGTTGCGCGCGAACATGGCGCGGACGAAGTGGTGATCTATCCGGTCGCCCCGCTCGACAAGGATCAGTCCAAGGCCCTGTCCGAAGCGTTCAAGGCCGCCTGCGGTCCGGAAGGCGCGAACGTGGTCTATGACATCGTCGGTGGCGATTACTCCGAACCCGCCGTGCGCGCGATTGCCTGGGAAGGCCGATTCTGCGTGGTCGGATTCCCGGCGGGCATCGCCAAGCTGCCACTCAACCTGACCCTGCTCAAAAGCTGCGACGTGTGCGGCGTGTTCTGGGGGGCCTTCGCCGCCCGCGATCCCAAGGCCAATGCCGTGCATATCGCCAAGCTGTTCGAGCTGCTCAAGGCCGGCAAGATCAACCCCAAGGTTTCCGCCACTTTCCCGCTGGAACGCGGCGGTGAGGCGATCACCATGCTGGCCGAGCGCAAGGCCATCGGCAAAGTCGTGGTGACGATGGATTAAGGACTGGCTCTTTGCGGGAGTCTTAGCCTTGATCAATGCAAGGGCATAGACTCTCCCGCAAGAAGGTAGGGCCATGTGCTCGAGCACCGCGCTTGCCTACATGGCAGCATCGTGCAAGGGCGAAGGCATTGGATTTCAAAGCTCGTCTCGATCCGCCAGGGAGACAGACGGGCAAATTTCAGGAGCAGACATGACCGACTTCAACGACCGCGAACGCGCCGAGGAAGCCAAGTTCGCCCACGACGAGGAAATGCAGTTCCGCATCGTCGCCCGCCGCAACCGCCTGCTGGGTGGCTGGGCTGCGGAAAAGATGGGCCTCTCCGCCGTCGAAGCCGAAGCCTATGCCAAGGCCGTGGTCCAGGCTGACTTCGAAGAAGCTGGGGACGAGGACGTGATCCGCAAGCTGCTCGGCGATCTGGTCTCGGCCGGGGTCGATGTCAGCGAAGCCGATATTCGCGCCGCGCTTGAAGCCAAGTCGGTCGAAGCGCGCCGCGCACTGATGGGCGAGGCCTGATCCCATGGCCATGGCTGGCGCTGAAATCGTCGCCCGCATCAAGGCCGGCATCCCCGATGCCGAAGTGACGCTGACCGACCTGGCCGGCGATGACAACCACTGGGCCGCCCACGTGGTCTCGGCCCAGTTTGTCGGCAAGACCCGCGTCGCACAAGCCGGTCTATGCCGCAATCGGGGAGGACATGGGCGGCGCTCTCCACGCCTTGCAACTGACCACGGCAATCCCCACCTGAGGAGGCGAGGAGCTTTACCGATGTCCGATACCAACGCCCGCATTGCCGAAATCGTCAATTCCAACGACGTCGTACTGTTCATGAAGGGCACGCCGCTGTTCCCGCAGTGCGGCTTTTCCAGCCGCGCCGTTGCCATTCTGGAGCACCTTGGCGTGCCTTACGAAGGCGTCGACGTGCTGCAGGACATGGAAATCCGCCAGGGCATCAAGGCCTATTCCGATTGGCCGACCATCCCGCAGCTTTACGTCAAGGGTGAGTTCGTCGGCGGCAGCGACATCATGATGGAAATGTACGAGGCGGGTGAGCTGCAACAGCTCATGACCCAGTCCGGACTGACCGCCGCCTAAGCAGCGCTCCATTCCAGAAATAAAACGGCCGGCAGTTTTGCCGGCCGTTTCGTTTTGGTGACAGAGAGCCCGATGGGACGGAGCCGCGGAGACCAGGAGGCAGCCCCGCCCCGGTTTGAGACTGCTCGGGGGGTGTAACGGAAAATGCAGACCGCGTGCCAGTTTTCAAAAGTGCCGGAAATCAGGCATTTTCAGCCCAATCGGGCATTGCCTGAAGCCTTGGTTTGTAAAGTCCACCGACACTAACCGCGCGATTAAAAGTACTTGGCAAATCGTCCGCCGCGCTGCACCTTGTGCGCATGGACCTCAAGGAAATGTTCGACCCGGATGGCGAAATCCCGCCAGCCATTCCCGCCGCTACGCTGGTGATCTTCCGCAACTGCCCCGAGGGCGGTCCGCCCCAGCTGCTGATGGTGCAACGGTCTAAGGAAATGCGCTTTGCCGGCGGGGCCGCGGTATTCCCCGGCGGACGCGTCGACGATGCCGATCGCGAACTGGCCGATGCGCACGGCGCGCATGACGAGGACAGCCGTGAGGAATTGGCCGCACGAATAGCCTCGGTCCGCGAGACGCTGGAAGAGACCGGCCTGGTCGTGGGCCTGCACCAGCGTCCCAACCTGGAGGAGGCACGAGCGGCCCGCGCGCACTTACTGGAAGTCGGCACCCTGGCGCCGGTCCTGGAGGCGATGAACTGGACCCTTGATCTCGACGGTCTGGTGCCGTTTGCGCGCTGGCGGCCCAAGCACAAGGAAATCCGGGTCTTCGATACCCGGTTCTACCTTGCCAACCTGGGCACCGGCGCGGTCGACCTGCTGGTCGACGCAACCGAAAATACCCACCTGTTCTGGGCCAGCGCGACCGAAGCGCTGCGCATGGCCGACACGGGCGACATCAAGGTTATCTTCCCGACCCGCCGCAACCTCGAACGCCTGGCGCTGTTCGACAGCTACGACGCGGCCGTCAGCCATGTGGCCGACTATCCCTCGCGCATGATCACGCCGTTCATGGAAATGCGCGATGGCGTGCCATGGCTGCTCATCCCGGATGATGCTGGTTATCCGATTCCGGGTGAAATCCTTGAAAGCGCCGCACGCGGCTGACGCGAGTTCGGCTTCTCAGGCTGCCTGTGACCGCGTAGCGGCAATGCTGGCGTAGCTGTCGAACAGAGTGCGGAAATGGTCCTCCATAGTCCGCACCGGCCGGGCAACGTGGTCGCGCTGCTGGCCCAGAATCTCGAGGATTGCATCCTTGGCGCTGGCAATGTTGCCGGCTTCATAGGCAATGCCGGCACCATCCTTGCCGTGGTCCGCGGCACCGCCACGATCCGGCACGACCACCGGAAGCCCGCAGGCCCGCGCTTCCGCGCCGACCATGCAGAAGGTCTCTGCCTCGCAACCATGCACCAGCGCATCGCCGCTGGCGAGGATCGAGGCGTAAAGCGCGCGATCACGAACGGGCTTGAGCAGCTTGATGTGCGGATTGGGGCCAATCTGCCGAAGCAGGGAGCGCCGCTTGTTCCCTTCGCCCAGAATTACCAAGCCGACCGGCTTGGTATGGCCGGCAGCCATTGCTGCAGCGATGACCAGCGGCCAGCACTTCTCCGCAGCAAGACGCCCGACACCGAGCAACAGGCTGGCATCCTCTGGCAGGCCGCACAGTTCCAGCAGCTTGCGGCGAACCTCGGGATTGCGGCACTCCGGAGAAAACACACCCGGCTCGATCCCCATCGGATGCAAGGCCGTATTGGCCACGCCACCAGCACGAAGGCGATCACGCAACTCACCGCTGGCGCAAACAACCGTGTCGAAGCTTTGTCCAAGCTGCCGCAGGTGCGCCCAGAACGGCTCAAAGCTGCGGTCGACCGTCTCGCGGGAGAACAGGGGGCAGAACCAACGGTAGGCATAGGCCGAGAGCGGATCGGCGTGCATGATCAGCGCCCGTGGAACCTCCGGCCGCCAGCGCGCCACGAACAGTGGACTGCGCCAGGGTGACGAGACTTCGACGAATTCCGGATCGAGTTCGTCGAGCGCGCGATGCAGCGCCGGCTCGTCATCGAAATACCAGTAGTTGCCGTCGAGCGGGAAACGCGGCGCCGGGATAGTAATCAGCCGCGCGTGGGGTCCACGCTCGAACACCTCGTGCCGCGGACCCGGTGCGAGGATCGTAATGTCGTGCCCCAGCGCGGGAGCAATCTTCAGCTTCTGCTCCACATAGGTTCGCACGCCCCCGCCCTTGGGCGAATAGAATGCGCAGACGTCGACGATCTTCATAGCTTTAGCCGTCCTTCTGCGATGCCGGGGAAAAAACGCCCTTGCTGAAAACCAGTTCGCTCAGGGCGGTCAGGCTGCCAACAACGATGTGAGTCGCAAGGATCAACGCCGCGATCATCGCCAGCATCGGCGCAAGATTCGGGACATCGCCCAGCGTGAACATCGCGAGGGTGGCAAAGACCAGGTCCTTGTTCGCAATCAGTGGGAGGCGCGTAACCAGCATGCGCAAGGTTGCCAGCAGCAACCACGCCGTGCTGTCCAGACCCGGTAGAGCGAGATGCCAGACGAAGGCGGTCAGCAAGACGAATGCGACCACGCGCACCAGATGCACGAGGCTGATGAACTTGAGCTCGGTCCGCGGCAAGGAGAACAGCTTGCGGCGCAGGACTAGGATTAGGATTGAGCTGCCTAGTACAACGGCGAGCGACAACATGGTCGAGCGCAGGTCGAGGCCGATCGAACTTGTCCGCAGCAGTGGCCAGGCCATTACCAGCAAGGCCAAGGTGACCAGGTTGCCGACCATTGCCGACAGGATCGCAACGTCCTTGATCGCGCCGAACGGCGCGGTTTCCAGCCGGACGTTCTGGCGCGCCCAGGTGTAGAATTTTGCTTCGCCAAGATAGCCGAGGACGATCTCGTTGGCGACGTTCTTGCGGGTCAGGGCCACGATGCCCGATGCTGGAATGCCCCAAAGGCGATGGAAGATGACCCATTCGCTTAGCGGAATGAGCATGTAGAGCAGAGCAAAGGCGATCCAGAAGATCGGCCGCGTCGGGAGCATCGCCATGATCGACTGCAACGAAAGTTCGCGAGCAGCCGCGATGATCATCGCAATGGTCGCCAGCGTCAGCACCAGGCCGACGATGCTGGCAATGCGCGAGGACTTGTCCTCGGTCAGGCTGGCCGGGTCGAACTCGGCAGCGTCCTGCTGGAGGGCTGGAGTGCCTTGACCGATTGCCTTGGTTTCCATCATTCCCTCGTCACGACCGCAGGTCGGCATAGCGTGCAGCAACCCGTCCCTTAGCGAAATCGGCCAGTGTTGCGTCAATGCTTTGGATCAATTGCGGAACATTTGTGTCGCCCGGATGAACAGCGAGCCGCACGTCGCGCTGACCAGCCAACCCCAATCTCGCAACCCGGGCGAAAAATCGCGACGAAAGCTGGCGCATGCGGGTGCGACTGGCCCAGGTGATGACCGGCCCGCGCGACAAGACCTTGCCGCTGGCAGGTTCCCAAACCCGGAAATGATCCTCGGCCAGGGCAAAGCCAGCTTGCGCGAGGGCTGACCTGGCACCGGTGCCATAAAGCCAGGCCGGAGCAATGAAGCCGGCAGTTTTCCGGCCGATGATATCCTCGATCAGCGCCTTTCCGTCGCGCATCCGGCGCAGGGCTTCGGTTTCATCCAGCCCCAGGAATTCACCCTCGCCCGCCGTCATGTTGCCGGCCTTGAACTTGGCCAGGCCAGTGTGGCTGCTCGTATCGCGGTGGAACCAGCCGTGGACGAACATTTCCACCCCGGCATCCGACCAGGAACGAAGACGGGACTGGAATGGCTTGTTCTGGGCCAAAGGCGCCTTGCCCCAGTGATCCGGCACGACCAACATGGCGAACCTGGCATGGCCAAGGTGCCGGTCGTAAAGCTCGGCCAGGCAATCGACCTCGCGTTCGAACCGCGGCCCGACATCATGGATCGAACACAGCAGGCGTTTAGACACCGTTTACCCCTTGGTCGCAGCCTTGCCGCGGTCATTTGCCACACGATCCGGTCGAGCCTTCACCTCAAATCCAGCGATGGCGTATGCCCCTTGGTCTCCAGCACATTGCTGGACGATGAATGCTGCTCCCCGATTTGATTATTCGGAATTACCCCGCTTGAACCGCCACGGCGCAAGTCAATCTTCAAATGCGCCACCGCTTTGGTAAAAATTCCGCTTCCCGCGCGAAATAGCAGAAAAAGCGTCTAATTCAACTGGGATGTGAGACGCATGGAACAAACGCTCCACGACGCCCACCCAGACAACTGCGCACTGCGGACCTGGGTCAGCGAATGCTCCGCCTCAAGCCGGCCTTCTGGCATACCATCCGAACCCGGCTATGACGGCATAGCACGCTGCGGGGAGGATGAACGCAAGGGCGAGACTGCCGGTGGCGTCGGCGATCATGCCGGTGAGCAGCGGGATCACCGCGCCGCCGAAGATCGCGACGTTGATTATGCCTGAGCCGTCGGCCGCGCGTGGGCCCAGCTTTTCGCAGGCGAGGCTGAAGATCGTCGGGAACATGATCGCATTGGCCAGGCCGATGACCAGCAGGCTGTAGCCCGCAACCGTGCCGCTGGTGTGGGTCGAGACCGCCAGCAGGGTGATCGCCGCTGCCGCCGCGCCGGACAGGACCTTGCCCGGGCTGATCACGCGCAGCACGGCCGAGCCGATGAACCGCCCGACCATCGCCCCGCCCCAGTAATAGGCAATCAGCTTGCCCGCCGCCTGTTCGGCCAGGCCCATGACATGGCCCTGCATCAGGTAGCTGACGATCAGCGAGCCGATCGAGACCTCGGCCCCGACGTAAAGGAAGATGCACAGCGCGCCGAAACCGAAGCGCGGGCGCTTCAGCAAGTCGAGCCCGGCGAGGCCAGCGCTGGCCTCGTGGCGCTCACCCTTCAGCGCATTGCGGAACAGCCAGACCACCCCGGCCACTACCGCGAGCGCCGCGGCAATGCCGAGGTAGCCATGGACGATCGCCTGGCTTTCGGCTGTGCGATAGGCATCAAGCTCCACGCCCGAAAGCTGATCGGCGGTGACCTTGGCGAGGCCGCCGAGGATCAGGATCGACCCGAAATAGGGAAACACGGTCGTGCCGACCGAGTTGAAACCCTGGGCAAAGGTCAGCCGGCTGTGCGCGGTCTCGGGTTTGCCGAGCAGCGAGATCAGCGGATTGGCCACGACCTGGACGAACACCACCCCGCTTGCCAGCACGAACAGCGCCAGCAGGAACAGGCCATAGGTCGCGGTCTGGCTGGCCGGAATGAACAGCAGGCAGCCGGCCATCATCGTCACCAGCCCGGCCACCGCGCCGCGCATGTAGCCGATCTTCTTGACCAGCCGCGCCCC
>CAZNBX010000067.1:0-7811 GCA_964571305.1 uncultured Novosphingobium sp. | reverse complement strand
ATGGCCGATTTCGGCGAATACCTGCCAACCGACGTACGCCTTGCCGATGGTTCCGACGCGATGGAGGCCCATAACCGCTGGCCGGTGCTGTGGGCCGAGGTAAACGCCCGCGCGCTGAAAAGCCGGGGCAAGACCGGCGATGCGGTATTTTTCATGCGCGCCGGCTTTTCCGGGGTGCAGCAATATTGCCCGCTGCTGTGGGCCGGGGATCAGTCGGTCGATTTTACCCGGCATGACGGGATCGGCACGGTGATCACCGGTGCGCTCTCGTCCGGACTGGTCGGCAATGCCTACAGCCACTCCGATTGCGGCGGTTACACCTCGCTCCACGGCAATGTCCGCACGGTCGAATTGATGCAGCGCTGGTGCGAATTGGCGGCCTTCGCGCCGGTCATGCGCAGCCATGAAGGCAATCGCCCGGACGACAACCTCCAGTACGACAGCACGCCGGAACTGCTCGCCTGCTTTGCCCGCTGGAGCCGGGTCCACGCCCATCTGGCGCCCTATGTCCGGCAGCTTTGCGACGAAGCCGTGGCGGATGGGCTGCCCGCGCAGCGTGCCATGTTCCTGCACTATCCGGATGAGACCGCACTTTACGCGGTTCAGGACCAGTTCCTCTATGGTGCCGACCTGCTGGTGGCGCCGGTGATCGAGGAAGGTGCCGTCAGCCGTGAGGTCGTGCTGCCCGGCGAAGGGCCATGGCGTCACTGCTGGACCGGTGAGGACTATGCGTCGGGCCGCCACATGGTCGCCGCGCCAATTGGCCAGCCTCCGGTCTTCTATCGCCCCGAAAGCGACTTTGCCGACCTGTTTGCCCGTCTGCCCGAGGCCTTGGCGAAATGAGCGAGCGGTCCAACATCCGTGACGTCGCGGCGCTGGCGGGGGTTGCCGTCAAGACGGTCAGCCGGGTCCTGAACAGCCATCCCTATGTCAGCGCCGAGACCCGTGAGCGGGTCGAAAAGGCGATGCGCGAACTGGATTTCCACCCTTCGGTCGCGGCGCGCATCCTGTCTGGGGCGAAGTCGAACCAGGTTGCGCTGATCTACGACAACCACAGCCCCTATTACATGTTCCAGATCCAGACCGGGTGCTGGGACTATTGCCGCGAGAACGGCATCCGCCTGCTTGCCCAGCCGGTCGATGTCGCCGACCCGCAGGTTGGCGAGCAGGTCCGCGGGCTGGTCACCGAGACCCACGTTGACGGAATAATCCTGTCGTCCCCGGTGACCGATTGCGATCCGGTGCTGCGCGCCCTGGAATCGATGGACATTCCCTTTGTCCGCATTTCGCCCGGGACCAATCATGCGCTGACCAGCTCGGTCTTCATGGACGACGCCCAGGCGGCGGATGACATGACGACGCACCTGATCAACGCGGGACATCGCCGCATTGCCTTTATCAAGGGGCATCCCAATCACATGGCTTCGGACGACCGCCTGTTCGGCTATCGCCGCGCACTCGACCGCGCAGGGATCGCCTATGAACCGAGCCTGGTCTGCGAAGGCGAGTTCGATTTCGAAAGCGGCGTGCGCGCGGGCAATTACCTGCTCGACCTGCCGGACCGCCCTTCGGCCATCTTTGCGTCGAACGACGACATGGCTGCCGGCGTGCTGGCCGTGGCGCATGGTCGCAACATGAACCTGCCGGGCGATCTTTCGGTCGCAGGTTTCGACGACACTACGCTGGCTCGTACGGTCTGGCCGCCGCTGACGACGATCCACCAGCCGATGGCCGAACTGGCCCGCACGGCGACCGAAATCCTTATCGCCGGGGGCGACATTACCCATCGCCGCCTACCCCATACCCTTGTCGAACGCGCCTCGGTCGCGCCACCTTTCAGGACGAACCCATGAGTGACTTGCCCCTGCCTCCCGCCACCCGCACGCTCGGTGCCAGTGGAATTGCCGTTTCGCCGATTGCCTGGGGGATGTGGCGCCTGGCTGAGAATGGTCGCACTCCCGCCGATGCGGCGCGGCTGGTCCACGCTGCGCTGGATGCTGGGATCAACTTCCTCGACACGGCTGACATCTATGGCTTCGACGGTGCGGGCGGGTTCGGCGATGCCGAAGCCTTGCTGGGCGAAGTCCTTGCAGCTGAGCCTGCGCTGCGCCAGCGCATGGTTTTGGCGAGCAAGGGCGGGATCATGCCGCCGCTGCCCTATGACCAGAGTCCGGCTTATCTCTCGCAAGCGCTCGATGCCTCGCTGCGCCGGATGAAGGTCGATACGATCGACCTCTATCAGATCCACCGTCCCGACATTCTCGCTCATCCGCAGGAAGTCGCCCGGGTGCTCGATGACGCCGTGGCGGCGGGTAAGATCCGTACGATCGGCGTGTCCAATTTCACCGTGCACCAGATCGCGGCGCTCAACCAGTTCCTCGGCAACAAGCTGGTGGCAACCCAGCCGGAGATCAGCCCGCTGCGCATCACCTGCTTTGAAAACGGCGAACTGGACCAGGCAATGATGCTCGGCCTTACGCCGTTGGCCTGGTCCCCGCTGGGCGGCGGCCGCCTGGCCGACCCGCAGAGCGAGCGCGACCGCGCCGTTGCCGCAGAGTTGGACCGTGTTGCCGCAAACTATGGCGTGTCGCGCTCGGTGGCCGTCTATTCCTGGCTGATGGCGCATCCCGCCGGGATCGTGCCGATCATCGGCTCGCAGCAACCGGCTCGCATCGTTGAAGGCGCCGCCGCGCTCAAGGTGCAATGGAACCGGACGGATTGGTACGCGGTGCTGGTTGCCGCACGAGGAGAACGACTGCCATGACCCAGACCCAACAGCAGTGCGAGATCGCCTGGTTTTCGGCCCTGTGCGATGACGATTACGAATTCCTCGGTGTGCCCGATCCCTATCTGGCCTCCAGCTGGGAGCATTGCCGCAACATCGTGATGCGCGCGGAAGAGGGCGGGTTCGACAACATCCTGCTTCCTTCGGGCTATCAGCTTGGTCTTGATACGACGGCCTTTGCCGCTGCGGTGGCGACCCAGGTGAAGCGGATCAAGCTGCTCTGGGCGACCCGCATGGGAGAGGACTGGCCGCCGCAGCTGGCGCGCCGCATCGCCACGCTCGACCGCATACTTGGCCCTAACGCCGCTGGCACCGGCGGGCGCCTGAACGTGAACATCATCTCGTCCGACATGCCGGGCGAGAAGATCGAAAGCGGCCCGCGCTATGCCCGTGCGACCGAGATCATGAAGATCGTCCGCACCCTGCTAAACGGCGAGCATCTCGATTTCCAGGGCGAGTTCTTCAACCTCAAGCTCGACCCGGCGCGGATCACCACGATCTCGGGCAAGTGCCCGGCCTTCTACTTCGGCGGGCTGAGCCACGAAGCGCGTGAGTGCGCGGCAGAGGCGGCAGACGTCTACCTGATGTGGCCGGACACCATGGACAAGGTTCGCGAGACCGTGACCGACATGAAGGCCCGCGCCGCCGCCAAAGGCCGCAGCCTGAAGTTTGGCTATCGCGCCCACGTGATCGTCCGCGAAACCGAAGACGAGGCCCGCGCCTATGCTGACCGCCTGCTGTCCAAGCTTGATGAACAGGCCGGCCAGGCGATCCGCGAAAAGTCGCTCGACGCCAAGAACTATGGTGTCCAGCGCCAGCAGGAACTGCGTAGCGCCGCCGATGGCGACGGCTTCGTCGAAGAGAACCTGTGGACCGGCATTAGCCGCGCCCGTTCCGGCTGCGGCGCTGCGATTGTCGGCACGCCCGACCAGGTGATCGCCAAGCTGCGCGCCTATCAGGATGCCGGCATGGAAGCCTTTATCCTGTCCGGCTATCCCCATGTGAACGAGTGCGACATGTTCGCGCGCTATGTCCTGCCGCAATTGCAGCATGGCCCGCTGACCATCTGAGCCATGCAGAAAGAGGTGCAATCTTGACCATCCGGATCGTCGCCCTGGGCGGCACCGTCAATCCCGGCTCCACCACCGAGCAGGCGCTGCGCCTTGCCGCTGCAACGGCAGCGGCTGGCGGCGCCGAAGTGCAGGTGTTCGGCGGGGACTACCTGTCCACCCTGGCTCATTACGGCAGCGGCGCCCACCAAAAGGGCGATGGCGGCGAACTGGTCGAGGCAGTCCGCGCGGCAGATGGCCTGCTGATCGCCGCGCCGGGCTATCACGGGACGATTTCCGGCCTGGTCAAGAACGCGCTCGACTATCTCGAAGACCTGTCGAAGGACAGCCGCCCCTACCTCGATGGGCGTGCGGTTGGCCTGATCGCTACGGCCTATGGCGACCAGGCGACGATGAGCACCCTGATCACGATGCGGGCGATCGTTCATGCCCTGCGTGGCTGGCCAACCCCGATGGGCGCGACGATCCGCACTTACCACGGGCTGTTCTCGCCTGATGGCGAATGCCTGGAAGACCGGGCGCGGTTGCAGCTCGAAATGGTTGGCAGCCAGGTCCTGCGCGGCGCGCGCGCCTTTGCCGGCCAGCAGGACCCGCAATGAGTGAGGCGCTCGATCGGGCGGTTGCCGCGTTGGCTGCTGGGGAGGTTATCGTCCTGACCGGTGATCGCCTGCGCGGCGGGGACATCGACTTCGCCGTGGCGGCGAAGCACGCGACGGCCGAGGCGGTCAACTTCATGGCCATGCACGGCAAGGGTCTGATCTGCCTGGCGCTCACTCCGGCGCGTGCTCTGCGCTTGGGGATCAGCCTGATCAATCCGGGCAGCGACCGTCAGTCAGGTCGTCCGCACGGCCGTTCGATCGAGGCGCGGACCGGCGTTTCGACCGGCATCTCCGCCGCCGACCGGGCGCGCACCATCGCCGTTGCCATCGACCCGGCCTCTAACGGCGACGACCTGGTTTCCCCGGGGCATGTCTTCCCGCTGATCGCCGCGGCGGGCGGGGTGGAGGAGCGTCCGGCAGCGCTCGAGGCGTCGATTGAACTTGTCCGCCGTGCAGGTGCCGGCGATGCCGCAGTAATCTGCTCGATCATGCGCGAGGACGGCGAAATGGCCCGGCTTGAGGATCTTTCGGACCTCATTGCCCAGCACGAACTGGCCGTTGTTGATATCGCGGACTTGCTCGGCGCCTGATCCGGCGAAGTCTCTGATCAATTGGCCGCGATACGGCCTAGTTCGATTGCCCCGGTGATCCCTGCCTTGTCGCCCAGTCCCGGAGCCACGATGTAGCGCTCCAGTCCCGGGTCGAGTTGTGGTGCCCTGATGTAGCCACCAAGCTTTGCCTCGGTCGCGCGGCGCACGGCCTCGATCAGGCCGGGGGTCTTCATGACCCCGCCGCCAAAGATCAGGCGGTCTGGCATGTGGAGCAAGACCAGGCTCACCGCGAGGTGCGCGACATAGCCCGCGATCAATTCCACCTTCTCGGGCGGGCTGCCCAACTCCGACAGGCTGTGGCCCCAGCGTGCCGTGATTGCGGGGCCAGCCGCCAGACCTTCCAGGCAGTCGCCGTGGTACGGGCAGGAGCCCGGATAGGGATCGATGCCGCGGTCATGCGGCGGCAGGATATGCCCGCTTTCATAGTGCGAGAAGCCCATCAGCGGCTTGCCCGCCCGGACCACGCCGGTGCCGATCCCGGTTCCAACGGTGGTATAGGCGAGCGTGTTGCAGCCCTGTCCCGCCCCCGTCAGCCATTCTCCCAGCGCGGCACCGTTGACGTCGGTATCTACCACGACCGGAGCGTTGAATTCGCCGAGCACGTCCTGGAAGCGTGCCCCAGCCCAGCCCGGCTTGGGCGTGGTGGTGAACGTGCCGTATGCGGGCGATGCCGGATCAATGTCGATCGGGCCAAAGCTCGCCACGCCAAATCCTGCAATCGGGCCGTGGTTGTTAATCGCCTGACGGAAGAAGGCTGCCACATCCGGAAAGCATTCATCCGGAGTGCGGGTTGCTATGCGATCCTCGGCAAGGAGCGTTCCATCCTCGCGCGCCACGGCGAGCACGAACTTCGTCCCACCAGCCTCAATAGCTCCGATAAGTCGTTGTGCCATGGCAACCCCTTCCTCGGCTGCGGAGGTCGCATGCACGGATTTACGTGGCAATCCCGCGCATACGAATTTGTCATTGTGCTAAAAGCGATCTTGATCCCAGCGAATGGGTACGGTCAGCCTTGGGCCTATAGCGTTGCTGGGGCAGTTTCTCCTCCAATCGAGCCATTCGTTGTCAGATGATTGAAAGAACCATCGCTGACTTCCATCTGTAATCCGGGATCAGATCCCAACTGACCACGTCTCCCAAAGGCTGGTTGGCGCGGATACCATCGACATATACCGAAAGGCCTTTGAGGGGTGCAGAGCAGGGGCGATGCCGTGAAGCCTCGTTGGTTGATGTCGTGAGCCGATCTGGCAAGTTGCTCTGCAGCATTTGAAGCCTGTGAACGTTGAATCTCCCGGCTGTCGATGACGTTTCCAGCATTACTGCTGAGAGGCGTGGCAATCACAAAGATTTCGCTCGCATTAGCTTCGGTAGCCTGTGCGGTGCTGGCGCCTTCCGCTTCATCATCGGTTCATCCCGAATTCTCTGAGTCCCGGTCAAATAACCAGTGCTCAACGCGTTGCCGCGAGGTAAGGCGCCGGACTTGGAACGAGGGAGTAGCTGGGTTTGAGTATTGCGTCCATTGCCGCCTTTTTTCTGTTGGCCGGTTCAGATCAGACCTCCGAGGCGGCACAGTCGGTTACTCGGTCTGATATTGCAGACGCTACCGCAACTGTGCCGGCTAACCCTCCTGCGGCACCGGCAACGGAACAGGCTGCCGTGGCTAAGGGGGAGGCAAGCCCTCCCCCCGAAGAGACCGCGATTCTGGTTACCGCGCGCCAGAAGGTTAAAGAAGATCCTGCGCAGCAACTCAACCTGGCCACTTACGAAGTGGTCGACGGGGCCGACCGCGCGATCGTCGGACCCATGGCAATGGGCTACAAGAAGGGCCTGCCCGAACCCGTGCGGGATGGCCTACACAATTTCCTCTCGAACCTGACCGAGCCGGTCAATTTCGTGAACTTCCTCTTGCAGGGCAAGCCGGGCAAGGCTTTCGAGACGGTGGGCCGATTTGCCATCAACACCACGGCTGGCGGTGCTGGGCTGTTCGATATGGCCAGGAAGAAGACGTTCAACCTGCCCTATCGACGCAACGGCTTTGCCAATTCACTGGGTTTTTACGGCATTGGACCGGGGCCATATTTCTTCCTGCCGCTGATTGGGCCGACCACGCTTCGCGACCTCGTCGGCTGGACCCTGGACAAAGCGTTTTTGCCCACGCTGGCCGGGCCGCCGTTCAGCAAGCCCACCTATGCGATAGCGTCAGGGACGATCAAGTCGCTTGACGATCGGGTCGAGTTCAACAGCAAGATTGAGGAATTCCGCGATACCGGCGATGCCTATACCGCCGAGCGCCGATATTATCTCAAGCAACGCCAGGACGAGATCGAGGCGCTGCATGGGCGAGGTCCGCTAGCCGACAAGCCGAAAGCGAAAGCGGCACAGGCCGGAGCGTTACAGCCGCAAGCAAACTAGACATCATCTCCAAGCGCCCTGCTGAGGCAAGCTTGTGATGCTCGCATGATGCACGTTTACCGACGATTCTGCCAGGCTACTGCGTGTCAGTTTTTAGCTGCGCTGTATTATAGCTTCGAGAGAAGTTTCGCTGCCGGTCTCTTTCGGCAAATGGCGGGGGGCAGTCGACCGGCGTCGAACCTTCTTTTGTGGATGCCGCTCGGTTTGCAAGGATTTTCTGAACTTTTGAACGCGTGATCGAGTGCGGTCTTTTGTCCGGCCTTTCGTTGCGCACTTTTTGGATGTCGCTGGCCGTGATGGTGATGCGCGGATCAAGTCCCAATCTCTGGGGCGA
>CAZNBX010000066.1:0-7880 GCA_964571305.1 uncultured Novosphingobium sp. | reverse complement strand
ACGCGGGCTTCCTGCTGCTGCCGGGCGCCGGGGCGGGCATGGTACCGCTCGACGGCCCGTTGTACGTCGGTACGTCCGCCGGCATGTTCCTGCTGACCTCGGCCGACACCGACAAGGCCGAGTTGCTGCATGTGCATCCGGCGCCGGTGGTGCCGGGGTCGAGCAGGATCATGTGCCCGCTCTGCTCGCCGCCGACATTGAAGCCATCGGCCTTCATTTTTTCCAGCACGTGGCGGTCGCCAACCTTGGTCCGCTCCAGCGTCAGGCCCTGTGTCGCAAGATACCGTTCGAGGCCCAAGTTGGACATGACCGTCGCCACCACGCCGCCGCCGCGTAGCGCGCCGCGGGCCGCAAGTTGGGTGCCGATCAGCGCCATGATCTGGTCGCCATCGACAGTCTGGCCCTTCTCGTCGACCACGATCAGGCGGTCGGCGTCGCCATCTAGCGCAATGCCGATGTCCGCGCCGCTGGCCACGACGGTTTCCTTGATCAGCGCAAGGTGGGTCGAGCCGCACTTGTGGTTGATGTTGGTGCCATTGGGCTGGACCCCGACCGAGATCACTTCCGCGCCCAATTCCCACATCGCCGATGGGGCGACCTGGTAAGCGGCACCATTGGCGCAATCGACCACGATCTTCAGACCATCCAGTCGCACGTCGTCAGGCAGAGACCCTTTGACGGCGTGAATGTAGCGGCCGCTGGCATCGTCAATGCGGCGGGCGCGGCCAATCTCTGCCGCAGCGGCGAGGTGGAGCTCCTCGCCCAGCATCTTCTCGATGGCCAGTTCGTCCTCGTCAGACAGCTTGAACCCGTCCGGCCCGAACAGCTTGATACCGTTGTCCTCGTAAGGATTGTGGCTAGCGGAAATCATGACCCCGACATCGGCGCGCAGTTCGCGCGTCAGCATCGCAATGGCCGGTGTGGGCAGGGGACCAGTCAGGATCACGTCCATGCCGACGCTGGTAAAGCCTGCGACCAGCGCGTTTTCGAGCATGTAGCCGGACAGGCGGGTATCCTTGCCGATGACCACGCGGTGCCGACGCTTGCCGCGCATGAACCGTGTCCCGGCTGCCTGGCCCACTTTCATCGCGACAGCGGCGGTCATGACGCCGGAATTGGTCAGCCCGCGAATGCCGTCGGTGCCGAAATAGTTGCGTGCCATCGGTGTACTCTTGCAGCGGAACCTTCAAAAATTGCTATGTCGATTTGCGGCGCTAAAGTCACGCAATCAATGTCGCCCCGGGGAGCATCCATGACCGCCGATTCGCACACTGCCGGCCGTGCCAGCAGCTTCATTCCTGATGTCCGGGTGCCGGTCGGCTGGACTCTTGGGGGCCTTGCCGCGGGCCTGATTCTCGGCATTGCGCTGGAAGGGACGGAGATTGCCGCACGCGTGCTGCCAATCGCCGACGTGATTGGCACGTTGTGGCTACGCGGCTTACAGATGACTATCGTTCCGTTGGTCGCGGCCTTGCTGGTGATCGGCATTGTCCAGACCGTGGCGGCTGCCAATGCCGGGCGCGTTGCGGCAACCTCGCTGGCGCTCTTTGCGTCCGTTCTGACAGTCGGGACGGTTTTCGCCGCCTTTGCCATGCCGGCCGTGCTCGACATGTTTCCAATCCCGCCAGCTGCGGCCGAAGCGCTGCGCCAAGGGCTGACGGCGGACCAACCGAGTGCGGTTCCGTCGATTGCGGACTTCTTCAAATCGCTGATCCCGTCCAACATCTTCGCGGCTGCGGCCGAGACCGCGATGATCGCGATCATTGTCTTCTTCAGCTTGCTTGCGCTGGCGATCGTCCGCCTGCCGGTGGCGCACCGCCAGTTGATGGTAACTTTTTTCGAGGCGATTACCGGGACCATGCTGGTGATCATCGGCTGGGTGCTGTGGCTTTCCCCGCTGGGCGTGTTTGCCCTGTCGCTGACGGTCGCGGGGCAGAGCGGGATCGCCGCGCTGGGCGCGTTGCTGCACTACATCCTGACCGTGGCTTCGATGGGTAGCGTGGTGCTGCTCTTTGCCTATGTCGTTGCGGTATTTGCCGCGCGGCAGCCCTTGGCCCGGTTCTTCCGTGCGGTCCTGCCGGTTCAGGCTATGGCGATCTCGACCCAATCATCGCTGGCTAGCTTGCCGGCCATGCTTGCCGCCTGTCGCAGTCTGGGTCTGAAGGAGACGACCGGGGAGTTCGTCCTGCCGCTGGCCGTTGCGCTGTTCCGTGCGACAGGACCGGTGATGAACCTGGCTGTGGCGATCTACATCGCCCGTATGGTCGGCGTTGAATTGACCCCTTTGGTGCTGGCGACTGGGGTGATGGTGGCCCTGGCGACGACGATCGGTTCGGTTTCCCTGCCTGGTGTCATCAGCTTCGTCACGGCAGTGGGACCGATCGCCATTGCAATGGGCGTACCGATCGGCCCGCTGGCACTGCTCGTGGCGGTCGAGGTCCTGCCCGATATCATGCGCACGCTTGGCAACGTAACGATGGACGTTGCCGTGACGGCCACGGTCGATCGCCATGCGACCGAAGAGGAGCATGTAGCCGCCTGAGCAGCGGTCATAGCGCCTTTTCGTAGATCGTGTATTCCTTGTTGACGTGGCTCTCGATCGCGTCGGCGATGGCGTTCATGCCTTGGTTGTCATCGAGCACCCAGCCGATCTCACCCCGGGTTGCGCTGTAACGGGCCACCGCATTGCGGCGGATCGATTCAATCATCATGAAGGCCAGCTGGCTGGCAAGGCGGCTGCCCTGGTGTTTCTTGAGCACGCCCATCAGCGGCACGCGCATCGTGCGTGACTTGGGTTTACGCAGCCACCACAGCAGCTTGGCCCAGTTGAACGGCCACAGGCTTCCGCCCATCGGTTTCAGCTTTTCGTTGAGGTCCGGCAAGGTCATCATGAAGGCGACTGGTTCGCCTTCATATTCCGCGATCATGATCAGGTCTTCTCGGACGATCGGTTTAAACTTCTTGCCGGCATAGGCGATCTCGCGGTCGGTAAAGGGCACGAAACCCCAATTATCCGACCATGCATCGTTGAGGATGTGGAGGATGATGCCGGCTTCCTCGTCGAACCTCGACTTGTCGACGCCACGAACGCGGATCTTGGCATTGCGCTCGCCCGACTGGACGATGCGCTGGATCAGGGGCGGGAACTCCTTGGTAATGTCGAGGTCATAGGTGCGCAGCAGCTTGGCCGGGCTATAGCCCTGGGCCTCGATATAGTGCTGATAACGCTCCGGCTGATGGCCCATCATGACGGTCGGCGGGTGGTCGAAGCCCTTGGTCAGCTGGCCCGGCTCTTCCCACACTGACATGGACAGCGGCGCAAGCACGCGGTTCATGCCCTGGTCCTTCAGCCACTGTTCGGCCTGGGCGATCAGCGCGGCGGCGACGGCTTCGTCCTCAGCTTCGAGCAGGCCCCAGTTGCCAGTACCGGGACCCATGCCCTGCGCCGGGTCCATTGCCGTGGCAAGGCGGTCGATATGGGCCGAAATCCGGCCGACGACCTGCCCGTCACGGCGCGCGAGGAACAGTTGCACCTCGGCATGGTCAAAGAACGGGTTCTTGCCCTTGGTCAGCAGCTCGACCACTTCATTGCGCAGCGGCGGGACCCAGTTCGGATCGGATCGATTGAGGCGATAAGCCAGATCGATAAAAGCATTCAGGTCGGTCTTGCCGGTTACTGGTGCGACATTTATCTCGTTTTTTGCCACGATGCTGCCTTTGTTCAGGGTCAATGCGACCTGTCTATGGTTAAGGCCTGTTGTCAAGCACCCGCCGGGGCGAGTTTAGACGGATCAGATTGCGAATGACTGTTCAGGAAAAGATTACCGCACCGCAGCCCAAGTCGGCCATTCCGGACGACATGGCGATGCTGCGCGCGGCTGTCGAACTGACTCGTGACATCTCGGCCGCGCGGCCGGAGATCTACTGGCCCGACATGCTGGTGTCCGCGGCGGTGGGCTATGCCGGCATTGCGGGCGCCATCCTGCTGTCGGGCTGGGCTGCGTGGGGCTGTGGCGCGATTGCCGTCTTCACGCTTTATCGCGCGCTGCTGTTCATCCACGAGCTGACCCATATCCACAAGAATGCTTTGCCGGGTTTCCGCTTTGCCTGGAATCTGCTGGTCGGCATTCCGATGCTGACCCCGTCGTTCATGTACGAAGGCGTGCACACGCTGCACCATGCCCGGACGCGGTACGGTACGGCGGAGGATCCGGAGTACTTGCCGCTGGCCCTGATGAAGCCGTGGAGCCTGCCGCTGTTCATCCTGGTCGCGATCCTGCTGCCGTTCGGCCTGCTGATCCGCTCGGCCATCCTGGTACCCTTGGGAGCAATCGTTCCGCCGCTGCGTAAGCTGGTGTGGGAGCGGGCATCCTCGCTTTCGATCAATCCCGATTTCCGCCGACGCGCGCCGGAAGGCGCGTTCGCCCGGATGGTGTGGTGGCAGGAACTGGGCGCAAGTGTTTGGGCCCTGGCATTGCTTGCCAGTACCCAGGTGTGGGGCTGGAAGCCTTTGCTGATCGCGATCGCGGTGGTCTCTGCCGTGGCGGTGCTGAACCAGATCCGCACCCTGGTAGCGCACCTGTGGGAGAACGAGGGCGAGGCGATGACTGTTACCGCGCAGTATCTCGATTCGGTCAATGTGCCGCCGCCCGAGCTGCTTGCCCCGCTGTGGGCGCCGGTCGGCCTGCGCTATCATGCGCTGCACCACCTGCTGCCCTCGATGCCCTACCATTCGCTGGGCGAGGCGCACCGCCGGATCACCGCGCATCTTGGCATGGGATCGACCTATGATCAGGCAAGCTATACTGGCTTTATGCCCTTGCTGGGCAAGATCGCGCGGTCGACCATGGTGCGGCGCTAGGGCCTATTCCTCGGTTCTGACAAGGACCGTCTCGCCCACGAGGTAGAACAGCATGAACGGCGCCCATGCGGCGATCAGCGCCGGGTATCCGCCAAAGTTGCCCATGGCCAGCGCGGCATTGTCGACCACGAAATAGGCAAAGCCCAGCGCCATCCCGGCAATCGCGCGGACCAGCAGCTGGCCCGAGCGCGCCAGACCGAAAGCGGCGACCGAGCCAAGCAGCGGCATCAGCAGGACCGAGAGCGGGCCGGAGAACTTATGCCACCACTTGCCTTCAAGCTCGCTGGTGCGGCGTCCGGCCGCCTTCATCGCCTTGATTGAGCGGCTTAGTGCAAAGATATTCTGGCCGTCCGGGTCGACCTTGCCGATGGTGACCTGGATCGGGGTGATCGAAGCAGCAACGATCTGGGTTCCGGCCGGCTGCTGCACCGTGGTACGGACGTCAAACCGCCGCGCATTCTCCATCTTCCAACCGGGGTTGGCATAGGTCGCGCGGTCGCTGCGGATCTGTTCGGTTACCATTCCGCCAGCATCGCGGCGATACCAGGTGACGCCGGTCATGACGATCTTCTCGCCATCGCCGGTTACCGTGCTGGCAGTCAGAATGTTGCTGCCGTCGCGCAGGTAGACGTTGGCCTTGACCCCGGTGTCCCTTGGGATCGGCGCATACTTCAGGTCGCTCCACTGCTTCAGCGTTCCGGTCGCATTGGCGACCACGGCTTCGTTGAAGGCAAAGCTGCCCAGCGATACGATACTCGCCGTCAGCAACATCGGGGCCAAGACCTGGTGTGCCGAGAGGCCCGCCGCGCGCATGGCGATGACTTCGCTGTTCTGGTTGAGCGGCCAGAAGGTAAACAGCGTCGCCAGCAGTACCGAGTAGGGCAGGAACCGCGCGATCAACTGCGGCATGCGCAGCGAGACGTAATAGAGGATTTCGGCCTGGCCATTACCGGGCACCGCAAGGATGCTGCCGCTTTCCGAGAGCAGGTCGAGCATTTGCAGGACCAGGACGAGCAGGATCAGCACGCCCAGGATGCGGGTGATGAACAACCGTGCGAGATAGAGCGTCAGGGTGCGCGAGGGGAACATGGCGGCAAACATCACGCAGTCCTCGCCTTGCGCTGGCTGCGTTTCCACAGCGCGGCGATCTTCTTGCCCACGGTGTTAAAGAACTTCTCGAGCGCGCCGATCGGCTGTCCACCGGGGACATAGGCAACGCGCCAGTACATCCAGACGATCAGCGCGGCGAACAGGGCGAAGGGGCCCCACAGGATCAGTTCCGGCGGGAACCGGCCTTGTGCCCCGGCCGCCTGTCCGTATTCGTTGATCTTGTGGTAGGCGACCACCAGCACGATCGACACGAACACCCCAAGCGGCGAGGTCGAGCGCTTGGGCGGCACTGCCAATGCCACCGCGAGCAACGGCAGAAGCAGCATCATCACCACTTCGACGAGGCGGAAGTTGAGGCTGGCCCGGGTCTCGTTGCGGAGCTGCTTGGTCGCGGTATCGCTCCAGCCGATGCGCAGCAGTTCGGGCAGGATATATTCGCGTTCCTTGCCGCCGCGTTCCCGGAAGCGCTCGATCGCCGGCAGGTCGATCGGCAGGTCATGGCGCGAGAAGCTTAGCACCCGGGGGCTGTAGCCGGGTTCGTCCTGGATGATCTGGCCGTCGGTCAGGCGCAGGACAATCGTGTCCGGGCTGCCTTTCAGGGCGAGGAACTGGCCCTCGCGCGCGGAGATGGTCAGGACCTGCCCCTGCGGCGAGGAGAAACGGGCGAAGATGCCGCTGAGCTGGCGGCCATTGTCACGGCTTTGATCGATCCGCAGCGCGACGCGGTCTTGCAGGGTGGTGAATTCCCCGACCTTGATCGAGGCGCCGAGTGCGCCGGAGCGCAGTTCAAAATCGAGCTGTTCGTACCAGTAACGCGACAGCGGCTGGAGATAGCCGACGATCAGCAAGTTGGCAGCAGCCAGCACCAGAGTGATGGCATAGGGCACGCGCAGCAGGCGAGTGTAGCTGAGGCCGACGGCGCGCATCACATCCAGTTCGCTGGTCGTCGCCAGCTTGCGGAACGCCATCAGGATGCCCAGCATTAGCCCCAGCGGGATCGCCAGGCTGGCATATTCGGGCATGAGGTTGGCGAGCATGCGGAACACGACCGAGATCGGGCCGCCTTCGTTGCCGACAAATTCAAACAGCTTCAGCATCTTGTCGAGCACCAGCAGCGAAGCGGCGACGACAAAGACGGCCAGCATGGGGCCTAGCACCAGCCGGAGAATATAGCGGTCGATGGCGGGGATCGACTTCACTGGGGACCTGATGCCCGGAATTGCCTCATGCGCGATCCATAGCCAGCAAGGCGGCGGCGGCAAAGCGCAAATGCTGGCAAGCGCGCTTCGCGGCGGTTCAGATCACGCCTTTTCGAGCGTGCACTGCAGCGGGTGCTGGTTCTGCCGGGCGAAATCCATCACCTGGTTCACCTTGGTTTCGGCGATCTCGTATGGGAAGATGCCGCAGACGCCGACGCCGCGCTGATGGACGTGGAGCATGACGCGGGTCGCCTGTTCCAGGTCCATGCTGAAAAAGCGCTTGAGCACCATCACCACGAATTCCATCGGGGTGTAGTCGTCGTTCAGCATCAGCACTTTGAACTGGCTCGGCTTCTTGGGCTTCGCGCGGGTCTTGGTGGCAATGCCAATCTGCCCCTGGCCATCGGAATGGCCGTCGCCCTCACCATCTTCGGCAGCGCGGATCGGTTCCAGGGTAAGGGCAGGGGAGAAGTGCATGGGCATGAAATATCGCATTTCAGGGGGGCAGGACAAGTGCCGACGCGACAAAGCGAAAGGCCGGACGGCGCGAAATGCACCATCCGGCCTTTGGCACAGGTCTCGCGGTCCGGCGTGGAGAGGGAGCGCCGGGCCGCGAGGAGCGGCTACCCTCAGGCGGCCTGCTTGACCTTTTCGATCGCCAGGCTGACGCGGTTCTGGATCGGGGCGAAAGCTTCGTTGGCAAGCTTCAC
>CAZNBX010000065.1:0-8050 GCA_964571305.1 uncultured Novosphingobium sp. | reverse complement strand
GCCGCTCTGGTGTTCGGCCCGCTGTTCTTCCCGGCGGAGAGCACGGCGGCGCAAACCATGTTCGCCTTCATGAGCTTTGGCCTCGCGTTCTTTGCCCGGCCGGTCGGGGCGATCGTCTTCGGCCACTATGGCGACCGGATCGGGCGCAAGTCGACCCTGGTTGCTTCGCTGATGCTGATGGGCCTGTCGACCCTGCTGATCGCCTTCCTTCCGACCTACGCGATGGTCGGCTGGGTTGCGCCGCTGCTACTTTGCGTGCTGCGCTTTGGCCAGGGTTTCGGCCTGGGCGGAGAGTGGGGCGGGGCCTCGCTCCTGGCGGTCGAATATGCACCCAAGGGCTGGGAGGCCCGGTTCGGCTCGGCACCGCAGTTTGGCGCACCGGTTGGTTTCCTTGCCGCTAATGGCCTGTTCCTGCTGCTCGGGCTGTTCCTGACCGACGCTGACTTCAAAGCCTGGGGCTGGCGCATTCCGTTCGTTGCGAGTTCGGTTCTGGTCGGGCTGGGCCTGTGGGTGCGCCTGCGCATCGCCGAGACGCCCGCTTTCCGCGAAGCGCTGAGCCACAAGGCTCCCCCGGCGGTACCGGTCGCGGTCCTGTTCAAGCGCCATCTGGGCGCTGTGCTGGCGGGAACGGCCGGAGCCATCGCCTGCTTTGCGATCTTCTACCTTTCGACCGCCTATGCGCTGGCCCAAGGCACGACCGCCTTGGGCTATTCGCGGGAGACTTTCCTGGCGGTGCAGCTTGGTGCCAACTGCTTCTTCGCGCTGGGCATCCTGCTCGCAGTGATCCGCGCCGACCGGACCAGTCCCCGTGCGGTAATGCTGCTGGGCGGGATGATGACTGTGCTGTTGGGCGCGGTTTTCGGTGCGGGGCTGACGTCCGGTTCTCTGCCGGTGATCTTCGTCACGCTTTCAGCCGCCCTGATCGTCATGGGCTTCGTCTATGGCCCGCTTGGATCATGGCTGCCGACGCTGTTCCCGGTGACGGTGCGCTACAGCGGGATTTCGCTGGCATTCAACGTCGGCGGGATCGTCGGTGGGGCACTGACCCCGATTGGGGCGCAGAAAATGGCTGAGCTGGGGCAGGGCGGAATGGTCGGCCTGCTGCTCTCGCTGGCCGGACTGGCAACCCTGATCGGGGTGTGGCTGGCTAAGCCTGCTGCCGCAGAAGGGTAAGCCGCGCCTTGCCGACCTTGCGGTCGGCGACAGCTTCCAGACCCTTGACCTTGGCTTCTTCGTCAGCCGCGGTTTCCAGGCTGACCCAGGTGCCTTCGCCGATCCAGCCGAGTCTTTGCAACTTGTCCAGCGCCACGGCTCCGGCCCCCGAATTGTAGGGCGGATCGAGCAGCACCAGATCGAGCGGGGCCTTGGCCGGGCCGAGCGCCAGGACCGAAGAGGCGCGCACGTCGCACTGCGGCGCGGCGCGCAGGTTGGCGATGTTGGCCCGCAGGGCGCGCAAGGCGGCGGCATCCTGTTCGACGAAGACGCAGCTGGCGGCCCCGCGCGACAGCGCCTCAAGCCCAAGCGCGCCGGAACCGGCGAAGAGGTCGGCCACCGTCAGTCCTTCGAAATCGCCAATGCGGCTGACCAGCATCGAGAACAGCGTTTCGCGGGTGCGGTCGGCGGTCGGACGGGTGATGTCGCCCGCCGGCGCCTGCAACTTCCGTCCGCGCCATTCCCCGGCGATGATCCGCAGGCTCATTTGCGCGGGCTCTTGTTGTTCGGGCCAGGCTTGCGCGGTCCGGAACCGCGCGGTGCGGGCTTGCCTGGGGCGGAACCACGCGGAGCGGCGCCACGCGGGGCTGGGCGGGCCGGACCACGCTTTGGTGCGGCTGAGGCATCGCGCGGGGCATCGCTGCGACGCGGGCCGGACCGGGCAATGCGGGCGCGGGCCTGTTGCGGGGCGCTTAGCGTGACTTCGGTCCCAGTTCCGCCAACCAGCGCGCGGCGGAAACGTTCGACTTCGACCTGGCGGATTTCGACCGCTTGGCCGCGCGGCAGGTCGAGCAATTGGAAGGGTCCATAGGAGGTGCGCAGCAAGCGGCTGACTTCCAGTCCAAGGTGTTCCAGCACGCGGCGGACTTCGCGGTTCTTGCCTTCGGTGATCGTCACTTCGATCCACTGGTTGCGACCGGTGCTGCGTTCGAGGTTCGCGTCGATCCGGCCATAGCGAACGCCTTCGATCTCGACGCCTTCGATCAGTTCTTCCAGTTGTGCCTGGGTGATGTCCCCGAAAGTCCGGGCGCGGTAAGTGCGCGGCAGGCCGGTTGCGGGAAGTTCCATCGCGCGCTTCAGTTCGCCATCGTTGGTCAGCAGCAGCAGGCCTTCGGTGTTGAAGTCGAGGCGGCCGATCGGCATGACCCGGCCCGCATCCTGGGGCAGTGCATTGCGCAGCGCGGTGTAGATCGTCGGGCGGCCCGCCGGATCGCGTTCCGCGGTGAGCAGACCAGCCGGCTTGTGGAAGATGAAGATACGGGTCGGTTCTGCGGCCTTCACCGGCTTGCCGTCAACCGTCACGCCCTTGAGGTTCTTCAGCACGGTGGCCGGCGTGGTCAGGACTTCGTCGTTCAGCTTGACCCGCCCTTCGGCGATCATCCGCTCGACCTCGCGGCGGCTGGCGATCCCGGCGCGGGCAAGCAATTTGGCGATGCGTTCGCCTTCGCGGGGCTGTTCTGGGGAGTTCATTGCCCGCCCTTAGCCGGAGATGCGGCCTGGGGAAAGCTTTGCCCTGCGGCGGTCAGCCTTTGGCCAATGCCATCTGCTCCTCGATGATCTCGTGCAGGCGGCGGATCCCGCCTTCCAGCGTACCGAGCGTCAGGTGCGGAACCGCGCCGGTCTCCAGCCCCTGCTGGCCCAGCGCGGCGGCGCGGAAGTCCTCTCCGGCAAACACCCCGCCGTCGAGCAGCTTCCACGACCGTTCCCAGTGATCGCGGGCCTTGTCGCTTTGCGGCTCTTCCGGGATCAGCATGAAATCCTCGACCAGGGTGCGGTCATGCCCCTGCGGCCACAGCGCCATGATATTGATGTAGTCCGGGCTGATCACCAGCACGGTCGCCGGGAACAGCTGATAGGCAAAGGTGCCAATCCGGCGCAGCGCGGCCATGTCGGCAAGGTCGACTCCGCCCAATTCCTCGGCGCGGCAGACCAGGCTGCGCTGGTGTGGGCCGATCTGGTCGCCGCTGGTCACCCCGTCCTTGAAGAACGGGCCAATCGTGGCGGCATGGAGCCGCGCGACGTGATAGCTTTCGAGGAAGGCGTCCATGATCAGCTTCCAGTTGGAAGCGACCTCATGGGTCTTGCGCCGGAACAGGTGCAGGTCGCGCATGGCAAAGGCGTCGAAATCCGCGCCGAGTGTCACGGCATCGGCGAAATCGGCTCCGCCTTGCGGCGCGTACCAGATCAGGCCGCCCGCTTCGCAGCTGTCCAATTCGACGAGGCCATAGTCTGCTTTGTCCAGCCCCGGGAAAGTGTCGGGACGGGGCAGGGCCAGCAGACGCCCGTCGGTGGCGAAGGTCCAGGCGTGATAGGGGCAGGTCATCCGCTTGGAGCATTGCACCTCGCTTCCCTCGATCAGCCGGGTACCGCGGTGGCGGCAGACATTGAGGAACACGTGCACCTTGCCATCGCCATCGCGGGTAATCAGCAGCGGCCTGCCGGTGGCATCGTGCGGCACGGCCATGTTCGGCTGCGGCAACAGCGCCGAAGGGCAGAGAACCTGCGGTAGGCGCGCAAACAACGTGTCATTCTCGCGCTGCCAGTGGGCGGGATCGGTGTAAACGGAAGCCGGAACCGTGGCGATCGCCTGGTTCACGCGGGTGCAGCCATCGGCAATCGCCTGGGCCAGGGCAAGCTGGCCGTCGGTCGGGCGAGTACCCGGTAGCGCGCCGGGAACGGTGGAAGTCCTCTCCATGGGGCTGGTCATAACGCATTTCGGCGCTAGGTTCGCGCCAAATTTCGTTGAGGATGGGTGTTGATGTCGGTCGATCTGGTTCGCTTTGTGATTTTCGCAGGGGTGCTGGTCGCGCTTGGCCTGCTGGCCACGCGGGTGCAGCTGTTCAAGCCATACCTGCGCAAGAACCCGATGATCACCTTCCTGCTCGGCATTTCGAGCGGCTTTCCGCTGACCCTGCTGGTCGCGACAATGACCTTCTGGCTGGCCAAGGTGGGGATAGATACCGCGACCATCGGCTTCGCCGTGGCACTGGGCACGCCCTACACGATCAAGTTTCTCTGGGCCCCGCTGGTCGACAAGCTGCCGCTGCCCTTTCTGACCCGTGCCTTTGGCCAGCGGCGGGGTTGGCTGTTCTTCGTCCAGGCGCTGCTGTTCGTCGCGATCTGGCAACTGGGGGCGAGCGATCCGCAGACCGGGCACATGGGGCCGTTCGTGTTCTGGGCTATCGTCACCGCGTTCCTCTCGGCAACGCAGGACATCGTGATAGATGCTTATCGCATCGAGATCCTGGAGGATGACGAATTCGCCCACGGCACCGCGACCAACCAGTTCGGCTATCGCACCGGCAACCTGATCGCCGGGGCGGGGACGGTCTATCTCGCCTCGACCGAGGGACTGGGGCTGGGCTGGGCGATGGGTTATGGCCTGACCGCATTCTGCATCATCCCGGCGATCATCGGCGCGATCTGGGCCGGGCCGGGCCGCTTTGTTGACCGCTTTGCCAATGCCAGCGGAATGTCGGCGGGGCAGTGGCTCAAGGAAACGGTGTTCAACCCGTTCCGCGAATTCCTCGGCCGCCACGGGGCGTTCCTGATCCTCGGTTTCGTCCTGATCTACAAGGTCGGCGATGCGATGGGCCAGACCATGCTGGGGCCGATGATCGTCGATCTCGGCTTTGCCGATCTGGACTATGTCTCGGCCAACAAGCTGTGGGGCTTTGCCGCGCTAATCGTGGGTTCCGCGCTCGGCGCGCCGTTCATCCTGTGGCTGGGCATGGGCCGGGCGCTGCTGATTTCCGGCCTGCTGATGATGTTCTCCAACGTGATGTTCATGGCCCTGGCGCTGAGCGGCAACAATTACTGGATGCTGGTTCTCGCCATCGTGACCGAGAACCTGACCAGCGGCATCGGCCTGACGGTCTTCACCACCTATCTCTCGGGCCTGTCGAGCCTGGCCTATACCGCGACCCAGTTTGCCCTGTTGTCCTCGTTCGCCGCGTTCGGGCGTACCTGGCTGGCCTCGCCCGCTGGTATCGTTGCCGAAAAGCTGGGTTGGGTCGGTTTCTGGGGCTTCACCATCGTGGCGGCAATCCCCGGCATGTTCCTGCTGTGGCTGCTGTGGAACAAAGGCTATCTGGTCCAGTCGATCCGCCAGCCCAGCACCGAGGATGACGGGCCAGAGGCTCCGGCCAAGGCCTAGTCCGGAAACTCGCGGTTCCGGCGCAGGACGTCGCCCGCGAGGTAGAGCGAGCCTGCAATCAGCACGTCCCCTTCGGGCGGCAGCGCGCTCAGCGCGGTTTCGACATCGGCGAAGGCCTGCACCGGCAGGTCGGCGTGAGCCTCAATATCCTCTGGCCGATGCGCGTCGTGGCCCGGAGCGGGAACTACGGACAAGCTGAGCAAGTGCCCCTTCAGCGGCGCGACAATCGCGGCTGGGTCCTTGTTGGCCAGCATTCCGGTAATGAGGTGAAGCGGCGGCTGGTCGGCAAAGTGCCGCGCGATTGCCAGGCCAGCGTCCGCATTGTGGCCGCCGTCCAGCCAGACTTTTCGCCCGGCAACCAGCGCTGTCAGCGGGCCTTCGCCCAGCAGCTGCAACCGCGCGGGCCAGCGCGCCGCGCGGATTCCCTTGGCCAGGGCTTCGGGCGAGACCGATACCTGGTCCTGATGGCGCAGCATGGCAACGGCCAGCGCGGCATTGTCGGCTTGGTGCCTTCCAGCGAGTGCGGGAAGGGGCAGTGTCAGTTCGCCATTGCGGTCGCGGTAGGAGACGACCTTGCGAATCTCGGCAAACCAGTCGAGCCCGCGGATTGCGGTCTTCGCGCCGACTTTCATCGCGTGGTCGATGACGGTCTTTGCCACCTCCGCCGGATAGGCCTGTGTGACCAGCGGCACGCCCGGGCGCGCGATCCCGGCTTTTTCAAAGGCGATGCGGCACAGCGGCTCGCTGGGTACGCCTTCCTCAGGCGTGAGGAGGAATTCCTTGTGGTCGATCCCCAGCGAGGCGATCCCGCAGGCGGCCTGTCCGTCCAGCACATTGGTCGCGTCGAAGCGCCCGCCGAGGCCAACCTCGATCACGCAAACGTCAGCGGGAATGCGGTGGAAGGCGAGGAAGGTCGCTGCCGTCGTCACTTCGAAGAAACTGGGGGCAAGGTCCTCGCCGCAGTCCAGCACTTCCTTCAGCAGGTCAGCCAGAAGATCGTCGGAGATCAGTTCCCCGGCCAGGCGGATGCGTTCGTTGTAGCGGACCAGATGCGGCTTGGTCGCGGCGTGGACGGTCTGCCCTTCGGCTTCAAGGATCGCCCGCAGGTAAGCGCAGGTGCTGCCCTTGCCATTGGTTCCGGCAACATGGAACACCGGCGGCAGCGCCTGATGCGGATTGCCCAGGCGCGCGAGCAGTTCGTGAATGACGTCGAGCCCGAGCCGCCCCTTGGGCAGGCTGAGCGCGCCCAGCCGGTCCAGCTGCGCCTGGACCCGCGAATTGTCCGAGATGGCGAAGTCTTTCACCGGCCGGTCAGGCCGCCTTGGCCGCCGTCAGGAAATCGAGGGTGCTGGCCAGCTTGGCCTTCAGCTCGTGGCGGGGGACGACCATGTCGATCATGCCGTGTTCCAGCAAGTATTCGGCGCGCTGGAACCCTTCGGGCAGCTTTTCGCGGATCGTGTCCTGGATCACGCGCTGACCGGCAAAGCCGATCAGGCAGCCCGGCTCGGCGATGTGAATGTCGCCCAGCATCGCATAGCTTGCAGTGACGCCGCCGGTGGTCGGGTCGGTCAGGACCACGATGTAGGGCAGCCCGGCCTGGTTGAGGCGGCGGATCGCCACGGTGGTCTTGGGCATCTGCATCAGGCTGAGAATGCCTTCCTGCATACGCGCGCCGCCGGCAGCGGTGCAGATCACATAGGCGCACTTTTCCTTGAGCGCCTTGTCCGCCCCGGCGACGAAGGCGGCGCCCACGGCCATGCCCATCGATCCGCCCATGAAAGCGAAGTCCTGCACGCCCAGCACGACCTTGTGCCCGTCGATCTTGCCCAGGGCATTGGTCAGGGCATCGGGGTGCGGATTGGCGGCGCGGGCGGCTTTCAGCCGTTCGGGATACTTCTTCTGGTCCTTGAACTTCAGCGGGTCTTCCTTGACCTTCGGCGTTTCAAGAATGGTGAAGCCTGCATCCAGCAACTGGGCAAAGCGGGTGTCGGCACCGATGCGGCCGTGATGCTCGCAGCGCGGGCAGACCGACAGGTTTTCCTCGTACTCCTTGGTGAAGAGCATTTCCTTGCACGAGGGGCAGCTCGTCCAGAGATTGTCGGGAGTGTCGCGCTTCTCGGTAAAGGGAAGCGCTTTGCGAACGCGGTCGATCCAGCTCATGCGGGGTCCCTAGCGGAATGAACGGCATCGGCAAGCGCCTTGGTCAATTCACGCACAGGTGCGGCGGCATTGGCGCCGTGCTGGCCGACCAGATCGACGAATGCCGAGCCGACGACCACGCCGTCCGCTACCTTGGCAAAGGCCGAGGCCTGTTCCGGCGTGCGCACACCAAAGCCGACCGCGACGGGGATCGTCGCCTTGGCCTTGATCCGGGCCATCGCCTCGGCAACCGAGCCCACTGCAGCTTGCTGCATCCCGGTAATCCCGGCGGCCGAGGCGTAATAGAGGAAGCCCGACGAGCCTTCGAGCACGGCGGGCAGCCGGGCGTCGTCAGTTGTCGGCGTGGCGAGGCGGATCAGCGAAATGCCAACCGCGCGCAGGGCCGGGCCAAGCTCGGGGTCTTCCTCTGGCGGAATGTCGACGCAGATCACGCCGTCGACGCCGGCCTTGCGGCATTCCTCGGCAAACCATTCGGGGCCACGAATGGGCATCGGATTGGCATAGCCCATCAGGACCAATGGC
>CAZNBX010000064.1:0-8058 GCA_964571305.1 uncultured Novosphingobium sp. | reverse complement strand
GGGCCTGGCGCGGGCGCGGGCTGCGGGGGTGGGGGGCGTCCTTGCGATTTCCACCCGTCAGCGTGAATGGGATCAGGTGATCGGTACTGCCGAGCGTGAGGCAGACGTCTGGGCCAGTGTCGGCATCCATCCGCACGAAGCCGATGCGCATAGCGACATGGGCGAAGCGGCGCTGCTCGAAGCGGCAGCCCATCCCAAGGTTATCGCCATCGGCGAAACCGGGCTCGACTACTATTACGATCATTCCGACAGAGAGACGCAGAAGGAATTGTTCCGCCGTCATATTTCGGTGGCGCGTGAGACCGGCTTGCCGTTGATCGTGCACACCCGTGAAGCGGAAGAAGATACTTACGCGATCATGGCGGAAGAGATGGAGAAGGGGGCCTATCCCGCGCTGATCCACTGCTTCACCGCCTCAGCTGATTTCGGACGCAAGGTGCTCGATCTTGGGCTGACGATCTCGCTTTCGGGCATTGTGACATTCAAGAACGCCATGGACTTGCAGGCGATAGCGGCTGAATTGCCTGAGGATCGTATCCTGGTCGAAACCGATGCTCCGTTCCTGGCGCCAGTGCCGCATCGCGGGCAGGTTTGCGAGCCGGCCTTTACCGCAGACACTGCGCGTTTCGTGGCGGACTTGCGCGGAACAAGCGCCGAGGCGCTGGCCGAAGCGACGACCCGCAATTTCTTCAACCTGTTCCGGAAAGCGGCATGAAGCTGCTGGTTCTAGGTTGCGGGACCAGCACTGGCGTTCCCCGGATCGGGAACGATTGGGGCCAGTGCGATCCCAATGAGCCGAGGAACCGCCGCAGCCGCGTTTCGGTCCTGGTCGAAAGCAACGATGGCAGTCGCCTGCTCGTCGATACCTCGCCAGATCTCCGAAATCAGTTCCTGACCCATGGAATTGACCGGATTGACGCGGTTTTCTGGACCCATGATCACGCCGATCATTGCCATGGAATCGATGATTTGCGGGTTCTGCGCTATGGCCGCGCGGGTCCAATTCCGGCCTATGCTGATGAAGAAACTGTGCGCCGTCTGCGCCAGCGGTTCGGTTATGTGTTTTCGGGGCAGGATGGTTACCCGACGATCCTGTCGCTCGACACGTTGGAGCGGGTACGGATGTGCGCCGGGATTGGGGTGCGCCATTGCATGATGCCGCATGGAGCGATGGACAGCACGGCGTTCCGGTTCGATTGTGACGGCAAGTCCGTGGGTTATGCCGTGGATTTCAACCAGATTACCCGCGAGATGGTTGATCTGTTGAACGGCGTTGACGTGCTGGCGGTCGATTGCCTGCGCCGAGAGCCGCATCCAACGCATTCGCATCTGGCGATGTCACTTGAACTGATTGATGCTGTGCGGGCCAGGACCGGCGTTCTCACGCATCTCGACAAGTCGCTCGATTACGTAAGCCTCCAGGCTGAAGTCCCGCCGCATGTGCTGGTTGGATATGATGGCCTTGAGGTAGTGGCGTGACGGGTTTTGGTGCCTTGCCTCGCTATCCTGGGCGGCATCATTTAACATAATATATATTATCAGTCTAACTATGGCCTCACAAGCAAAGCCCCCTCTCGAACGATTGCTTGCCATCATGGCGCGTTTGCGTGATCCGCAGTGCGGCTGCGACTGGGACATTGCACAGACGTTTGAGACAATCGCTCCGTACACGCTCGAGGAATCCTACGAAGTCGCGGATGCCATCGCGCGCAATGACATTGCAGCGCTGAAGGACGAACTAGGCGACCTGCTGTTCCAGGTCGTATTCCACTCGCGCATTGCGCAGGAAGCCGGACATTTCGCGTTTGATGATGTCGCGGCGGCGATCTCGGACAAGATGGAAGCACGTCATCCGCATATCTTCGGCGATGATCCTGGCGAAGATCACTCGCGTGAGGAACGCTGGGAGCGCATCAAGGCCGACGAACGCGCCGCAAAAGGCGCCAACAGTGCACTGGACGGCGTAGCCCTCGCCCTCCCGGCGCTGCTTCGGGCGGAGAAATTGCAGAAACGCGCCGCGCGCGTTGGATTTGACTGGCCAGACGTCGCCGGTCCAGCTGATAAATTGGTTGAAGAGACTGACGAGCTGGCCGCTGCGGAGACGGATGCCGATCGCTTTGAAGAGGCCGGAGACCTTCTTTTTGCGGCGGTCAACCTGGTTCGTGCCTATGGCGTTCCCGCCGAAGAAGCATTGCGCGCTGCGAACCTGAAGTTTGAACGCCGTTTTCAGGCGATGGAGGCTCTAGCGGAGCAACGCGGCTTGAACTTCAGCGCTTTAACCCTTGATCAGCAGGAAGCGCTGTGGGTTGACGTCAAGCTGTCAGAGGCGGGTAAACCGGCCTAATTCGCGGGTTTCTAGCCGGACTTCAAGGCGACGCAAGGGACCGCGTTCGTCCTCGCCAGCGTCCTCTTCGCTGATGACTTCGCCGTGTGCGTGGAGCCAGGCCAAGCGCTGACCATCGCTGACGGGCAAGACAAAGGAGTGCACCCGCGCCCCTTGGGTCAGGAGTTTGCTGACGGCTTCGAGTAGTTCGCTGCAGCCCAACCCGCTGAGTGCGGACACCGGGACGATCACCTCGTCGCCGCGGGCCTTGATGCGCTCACTCAGCTCCGCCGCGCGCTCCGCATCCAGCAGGTCCCATTTGTTCCAGGCCTCGACAATCGGAACCTTCGGAGCGGTTCCGTCCTCCTCGACCAGGCCTAGGTCGGCCAGAATGCCCAGGACTTCGGCCTTCTGCTGGCTGCTGTCGGGATTGGCAATGTCGCGGACATGGACGATCACGTCAGCTGCGGTAACTTCTTCCAAAGTGGCGCGGAAAGCCGCGACCAGCTGGGTCGGCAGGTCCGAGATGAACCCGACGGTATCGGACAGGATCGCCTTGTCCACGCCCGGCAAACGAATGCGGCGCATGGTTGGATCGAGCGTGGCGAAGAGCAGATCCTCGGCCATGACATCCGCGCCGGTCAGGCGGTTGAACAGCGTGCTTTTCCCTGCGTTGGTGTAGCCCACGAGAGCGATTACCGGCCAGGGCGCCTTTTCCCGGCGGCTGCGATGCAAGCCGCGCGTACGCCTGACCTGCTCCAGTTCGCGGCGCAGGCGCGCCATGCGGTCGCGGATCATGCGCCGGTCAGCCTCGATCTGGGTTTCGCCGGGACCGCCAAGGAAGCCGAAGCCCCCGCGCTGCCGCTCAAGGTGGGTCCAGCTCCGCACCAGGCGACCGGCCTGATAGTCAAGGTGGGCCAGTTCGACCTGGAGCCGCCCTTCGGCGGTCGCCGCGCGCTCGCCGAAGATTTCCAGGATCAGGCCAGTCCGGTCGATCACCTTGCGCTTTAGCTTTTCCTCAAGGTTGCGCTGCTGGATCGCGGAAAGCGAGCCATCGACGATCACCAGTTCGGCCTCATCCTGGTTGCAGGCGATGTCGATGTTCTGGATCTGCCCTTCCCCGAACAGGGTCCCTGCCCTCGCCTCACGGATCGGGATGGCAACCGCATCGACCACCTCTAGTCCAATCGCCAGGGCAAGGCCGCGCGCTTCTTCAAGACGAGCGGCCGTATCAATCGAGGCAGCAGCCCTGCCCCGAAATTCCGGGTACACGATCAGGGCCCGCGCGCCGCGGGTCACGTCCTCGCGATTGTCGTCGAGAAAGCTCAGTCTTCGTCGCCTTCTTCACCGTCCCAGCCATCGCCGGTCAGGTCCACCGGGGTCACCGGCTGAATGGTCGAAACCGCATGCTTGTATGCCAGCTGGACATAACCTTCGCGCTCCAGCAGCATGCAGAACAGGTCAAACGCCGCAACGCGGCCCTGCAGCATCACGCCGTTGACCAGGAACATGGTGACCTGGACTTCGGATGCGCGCAGGCTGGTCAAGAATACGTCCTGAAGCAGGCGAACCTTCTTGTTCCCCTCCCCTCCGCTGGCGAACTGGCCGGCATCAACCGGGACGCTTGGCATGATCGTCGATACGGCATGCTTGTAGACCAGCTGGCTCTGGCCATCGCGGCGGAGCAGAATCGAGAAGTTGTCAAACCAGGTGACGATGCCCTGCAGCTTGACGCCCTTGACCAGGAACATGGTCACCGGGACCTTGTTCTTGCGAAGCACGTTGAGGAACTGATCCTGAAGGTTCTGGCCCTTGGCTCCACCGGTGATCGGTGCAGCTTCGGCAGTTTCGGCGCTTTCCTTGGCCGGACGCGGGCGCGCAGTAAGGGTACGTGAGGTCATTGTCTGCTCCTTCTTTTTTGGCGGCTGCTTATGCAGTCCGCAATCTGGCCGGATCGCCCGAACCGACCGTTTTTCTATGCAAGGTTGATAAGGCTATGCCCCGTTCTCGTAAACGCCCTTTTTTACGGGACGGTTACGAGGTTATTTCTTCTTCGTCCTCTCCCTCGCGCCGATCGACCATTCCCAGCAGCTTCAGCTTGCGATGAAGTGCCGAGCGCTCCATGCCGATAAAGCTGGCGGTGCGGGAAATGTTCCCGGAGAAGCGCTTGATCTGTACGCGGAGGTATTCGCGTTCAAAATTCTCGCGCGCTTCGCGCAAGGGTACGCCCATCAAGTTGGGCAAGCTGCTGTCACTGCTGATCCGGCCTGACAGGATCTCGCTCGGAAGCATGTCGACTTCGATCTGACCAAGCCGTTCGCGCGGGGTCAGGATGATCATCCGTTCAACGACATTGCGAAGCTGGCGCACGTTACCAGGCCATTCGTAGCTTTGCAGCGCTGCCATGGCCTCTTCGCTCACGTCTGGCGGTGGGACGCCCTGGTCAGAGGCGAAGCGGGCAAAGAAATGGTCGACCAGGGTCGGAATGTCGTCGCGCCGTTCCGACAGACTGGGGATCGTTACCGGCACGACGTTCAACCGGTAGAACAGGTCCTCACGAAACCGTCGCTCGGCGATTTCCTTTTCCAGATTGCGTGCGGTCGATGAGACAACCCGAACATCGACGCGGATCTGACGGTGCCCGCCCACGCGGACAAAAGCCTGTTCGGTCAGGACGCGAAGGATACGGGCCTGCGTCGATTCCGGCATATCCGCTACTTCGTCGAGGTAGAGGGTGCCGCCATCGGCGAGCTCCAGCAAACCGGCCCGCACCAGCTTGCCATCGGCCTCTTCCCCGAACAGTTCCTGTTCGAAACGCTCCGGCGTGATCCGGGCCGAGTTCACCGTGACGAAGGCATTCTCGGCGCGCGGACTCCATGAATGGAGTAACCGAGCTGCCACTTCCTTGCCCGAACCAGCCGGGCCGCTGATCAGCAAGCGGCTGCCGGTGTTGGCGACCCGCTTTAGCGTGGCGCGGACCGAGTTGATCGCACTGGAATTGCCGGTGAATTCATCCGCAATTGCAAAGCCTTCACGCAGGCGCGCATTCTCGCGGCGCAGGCGCTCAGTTTCGGTCGCTCGTGCGACGAGCAGTAGTAGACGCTCGGCCTCGAATGGCTTTTCGATGAAGTCCATCGCGCCGCGGCTGATTGCCGACACCGCGGTGTCGATGTTGCCGTGGCCGGAGAAGATTATGACCGGCAGTTCCGGCTCGCGCGTCTTGATCGCGTCGAGCACTTCCAGGCCATCCATCGGGCTGCCGTGCAGCCAGACGTCGAGTAGCACTAGGCTCGGTCGGCGCTCGTCGATCATTTCCAGCGCGGAAGTGCTGTCGCCTGCCGTACGGCATTGGAAGCCTTCATCGCTAAGCACACCAGCCACCAGGTCGCGGATGTCGCGCTCATCGTCGACGATCAGGATATCAAGCGCCATTGCCTTACCTCAATCACTTCATTCCGCCGCTTGCGACCCGTGTTCGCCGGCGCGGGGATCCCGGGCGAAACGCATTCTCACTACTGTTCCGTCGACCTCGCCGGCAGCAAACGTCATTTCGCCGCCGTGTTCCTCAACGATCTTGTTGACGATGGCGAGGCCCAGGCCGGTGCCCTTCTCGCGCGTCGTTACATAGGGTTCGACGATCCGCTCGCGGTCCTGCGGCAAACCGATGCCATTGTCGGTAACGGTGACGATGATCTCGTCGTCGTTGCCCTTGAGCGAAACGGAGATGCGCCCGCGATAACCGGCATCGCCCTGCTTCTGACGTGCTTCGATTGCCTCGGTGGCGTTCTTCAGGACGTTGGTCATGGCCTGCCCGAACTGGTGGCGGTCGCAGGCAATGATCCCCAGTTCGGTATCCGCGGCAAAGGCGAAGTTGATGTCAGGTCGGGCAACTTCCTGCAAGAACAGCGCTTGCCGTGCCAGATCGACCGGATCCTCGCTACGGAACACCGGTTTCGGAAGGCGCGCAAACGACGAAAATTCATCGACCATGCGGCGCAGTTCGCCGACTTGCCGGATGATCGTACCGGTCAGCTCTTCGAACAACTCCGCATCGGCCGATACCAATTTGGTATAGCGCCGTTTCAGGCGCTCCGCAGCCAGCTGGATCGGGGTCAGCGGGTTCTTGATTTCATGGGCGATGCGCCGCGCAACATCCGACCAAGCTGCCTGGCGCTGGTCAAGCAATTGGCGGGTGATGTCTTCGAAGGTGACCACGGTGCCGGCGCTGCCCTTGGTCGCCTTGACCGCGAGGGTGAGAAGTTCGCTCCCGCGTGAATACTGGACCACCCCTCCCTCGCGGCCGCTATCGACCAGCGAGAATATCTCCGGGGCAATGCTGCCGAGTTTCTTGCCAACCGGCGGTTCCGCATTCGCCGCAAGCAAGAGCTTGAGCGCAGGGCCGTTAATCAGGCTGATGCGACCTTTGGCGTCGGTGGAAATAATCCCGGCCGAGACGGATTCGAGCACCGTTTCGATAAAGGTCCGCCGCTCGTCCAACTGCTGGTTTGCACCGACCAGAGCCTGAGTTTGTCGATCAAGCTGCTGGGTCATCCGGTTGAACGCACGGTTGAGTAGGCCGATCTCATCGCCGCCTGTGCGGCCTTGGATACGCATGGCAAAGTTGCCCGCCCCAACTTCGCGCGCCGCATCGACCAGGTCGTAAAGTGGCTCGACCTGTCGGTCGGCGAAGCGCAAAGCGAACCAGACGGAAAGCCCGACGAGGGCTAGGCCCGCAACGAACAACAGCACATTGAACCGCAATTGCTGAATGCGCGCGCGTTGGGTCAATTCGTCATACGACCGCATGACATTCTGCGCATAACCAGTTGAAAGAAGGTCTGACTTCCTCGCCGTGTAGAGGTAGACGCCAGCACGGCGGTCGATCGGAGCTACAGCCTGGATAGAATTACCCGTGGAGCTGACAACGATCGGCGCCCCGCCATCCAGCTGGCGCAAGACGCCAGCCGAGACCTGTTCTGACAGTGGTTCCCGCCCTCGCGCCAATGCGGCACGATGCAGCGCCCCATCGGTGCCTTTCTGCAAGATGGTGGATTCGCTGATCCGCCGTTGATGGACCTGGTAGGAATAGTATTCGGGAAAGGCCGGACTCGTCAGGTTTTCCTTGCTGAGGAAATCACCCAGGTCGGCAGCCATCGCCAGCGATTCCAGCTCGAGATCGCGTTCGGTCTGCTCGTAATAGGCCCGCGCAAGCTTGTTGGCGTTCTCGATCAAGCCGCGCGATTTGTCCGAAAACCAGAACTCCACGCCGGTTTGGAACAGGAACGAAGCAAACAGAACCACTAAGAGGGTCGAGACAGCCGAGGCGAGCGAGAATTGGAACACCAGGCGGACGTGTAATCGACCGGTGCCGCCACCAATCCGCTCTGCTGCCCGCTTCAAAGCAAGGCGACGTCCCAAAAGGACCAGGATCGCCATTGCCGGAACCAGCGTACCAATCAGCAAAGCCGCGGTTAGTTCGGTGGGAAGCAGCTTGCTAGTCGTCGCGGTAGCTTCAAACTTGTACCAGGTCAGCCCGGTCATTGCGATGAATGCAAGAACCGAGGTGACCTCAAGCATCGCGATCAGGTTTGCCCGACGTGCCTCAATTTGCACGCGCCGCCACCAACTGGGCCAGCTACGCGCATTTTTGAGGGAGCCAAGGATAGCCATCGTTGCCTGATTACAACACTACTGTTGCAGGCATGCAAGAGGGTTGCGACAGAATGGAGTGGATT
>CAZNBX010000063.1:0-8255 GCA_964571305.1 uncultured Novosphingobium sp. | reverse complement strand
CCGGAGTTGAGGTCAATCGTCAGCCGGCCGCCGGACAGTCGGTTGGAACCCTGGAGCAGGGTGACATTGCCCGACAGCGTGATCAGCCGCCGGTCGAAATCATAGATCGCCACGTCGCCCGAAGCCGACTGATCGTCGCGGTTGATCTGGACGCCGCCCACTGCATCGACGCGGTGGATCTTGAAGCCGCCGCCTTCGGTGGTGAAGGCCATGGTGGTACGTCCGGCGCGCATGGTCAGGTTGGCCTGGCTGATGACGACGTTCCCGGCCAGGATCGCGCGGTTGGCCTTGCCCTGAAGTTCGCCATGGTCGGCCGAGAAGTTGACCGGGGCATCGCTGTTATGACCGCTGAACACCTGCGCGCTGGTCGGGGCCAGGGCAAGAATGGCTGCCGTGCCCAGGGCGAATCCGCCCAGCAGCGAACGCAGGGCGATGGTCTTGAGGCTAGGGTTCGCGGGCTGGGTCATTGCGGCATCCTGAAACTGGTCTGCACGAACCGCATCCTGACATTGCCGTCGAGCATCAGAAGGCGTTCATCGAGGTCGGCACTTATCCGGTCGGCGCTGAAAGTGCCAGACGGAATGGCTCCGCTGACCCCGCCCGTGCCCGTGACGAGGCGGTCGTTGAGATTGATCGAGACGTTCTGGGTGGTCAGGCGGTATCCGTCCGCCGCGGTGAAGATTACCGGGCCTTCAACCGCGACCAGCTGGCTGGAAAAGTTGTACTTGCCCCGGGCAGCGGTCAATTCCGCCGGCCCATCCGACAGTCGAATCCGCGCGGCGAGGTTTTCCATCAGCACTTCCGGAACCGCGGCAGTCGCCTGGACCGCGCTTCCCGCAGTGACGGTGAAGGGCCGCCCGCGCTTGTCCTCGCCCCGGTACATCGCGTTGTTGACCCGCAACCGCTCCTGCGTGATTGCCACCTTGTTGCGGTCAAGCAGGAACGAAAGCTCGCCTTCGGTGAACAGCGGGCCGACGATCATTGCCGCGGCCACGACCCCGACCAGTCCGGGTAGCCAGCGCGCCAGGATGCGCACCTTGCGGTCGTGCGAACCGCCTGGCGCGGCCCAGTGGCGGCGCTTGTCCCGGATGATGTCGGCGGCTTCGGTCATTGCGCTTCAGGCTCAGCCCTCGTGGCTGAACAGGTCCTTTTCGGCCCAGCCCGCCAGGTCGAGCCGGGCGCGATAGGGCAGGAAGTCAAATGCGGCCTGGGCCAGTTCGGTGCGGTGCTCGCGCTCCAGCCGCTCGGCCAGGATGACCTGCATCGCGTGGAGATAGCGCACGTCGCTGGCGGCATATTCGCGCTGGGCATCGCTCAGCTCCGGCCCGCCCCAGTCGCTTGACTGCTGCTGCTTGGACAGTTCCTTGCCGAGCAGTTCGCGGACCAGGTCCTTAAGGCCATGGCGGTCGGTATAGGTGCGGACCAGCTTCGACGCGATCTTGGTGCAGAACACCGGCGCGGCAACCACGCCGAGGTAATGCTCGATCGCCGCCAGGTCGAACCGGGCGAAGTGGTAAAGCTTGACCCGCTCCGGATCGGCCAGCACCGCCTTGAGATTGGGGGCGGCAAAGTCCGAACCGGGGGAAAACCGCACCAGGTGCTCATCGCCCCGTCCGTCGGAAATCTGCACCAGACACAACCGGTCGCGCGGGGTTATCAGCCCCATGGTTTCGGTATCGACCGCAACGGGACCCGGGGCGAGCACGCCAGCGGGAAGATCTTCTTCGTGGAGATAGACTGCCATATCGACTTTGTGCTTAGGCCGATCCGGCCGGGGTGAAAAGCCCTGCAATCGCGGAGTTTCGCAAGTGGCCCTATCCGAAACAGTGCCGGAAAGCTGGCGCGCGGCCCTGGAGCCGGTGCTGGCCAGCGCCAAGTCTGCCGCCTTGGGCGATTTTCTGGCCCGCGAGGAGGGCGCCGGCAAGGCTATCTATCCGCCGCGCGGACAGCGGCTGGCGGCGCTGGAACTGACCCCGCTCGACCAGGTGAAAGTCGTGATCCTGGGGCAGGACCCCTATCACGGCGCAGGGCAGGCGCACGGTCTCAGCTTTTCGGTGCAAGACGGGGTCCGCGTGCCGCCGAGCCTGGTCAACATCTACAAGGAGCTGGAAAGCGACCTTGGCCTGCCGCGCTCGGCCAGTGGCAACTTGTCGAACTGGGCACGGCAAGGCGTGCTGCTGCTCAACGCGGCGCTTTCGGTGGAGGATGCCAGGCCCGCTTCGCACCAGGGCAAGGGCTGGGAGGAGATCACCGATGCGGTGATCGCTGCCGTTGCTGCCAAGCTGGAACCCTGCGTCTTCATGCTGTGGGGCAACCATGCGCGCAAGAAGGCGGCCAGCGTTCCGGGCCTGATGAACAGCCACCATCTGGTCCTGACCGCACCCCATCCCAGTCCGCTATCGGCCCATGCCGGGTTCCTGGGTTGTCGCCATTTCAGCCAGGCCAATGCCTTTCTGGAGAAAGCCGGCCGCAGCGCGGTTGACTGGCGCGTTTAGCAGGTAGACGGGCGGGAACTGACACGGCACAAGGTTGTCATGGCACTAGAACTTCCCCTGACCGAAACCGCGACTCTGCTGCAACAGAGCATCCAGCGTTACCTCGCCGATCACCCGCGTCCCGAGTGGAACGGCCTCGCCGAGCTGGGCCTGATGGCGGTCGGCATTCTGGATGAGGCGGGCGGGGTTGGCGGAGGCGCGATCGAGCGCGCGGCGATCATGGCCGAGCTTGGTCCGGCACTGGCGGGGTCGGATTGGCTGGCCCATCATATTGCCGCCAGCCTGCTTGCTCGGCTTGCGCCAGAACATGGACTGCTCGCCAGCCTCGCCACGGGGGAAGCGCGCATTGCCCTGGTCCTTGGTGACAGCGGCGAAGTGCCGCTGGTTGCCGGAGCTGCCGATGCCGACTGGCTGATCCTGGCTGGAACGGAACGCTCTGCGCTGGTCAATGCGGGGGCAACGGGAATCTCACGCCGTCACCGCGCGATGATGGATGGCAGCCGTATGGCCGACGTGACCATCGCGGCGGATGTTCAGGCCGATAGCGTGCTGGCCGAAGGGTCGGCTGCGGCGGCGGCTCGTCAGTGGGCGATCGATGCGCGCAATGCCGCGCTCTGTGCCGAGGCGGCAGGCCTGATGGACCGCATGGTCACCGATACGGCAGCCTACTTGCAACAGCGCAAGCAGTTTGGCGTGCCGATTGCGACGTTCCAGGTCCTGCGCCACCGCCTCGCCGACATGCAGATGGCCTTGCTCAAGGCCGAGGGCCTGACCGAGCGCGCCGTGCTGCGCGAAGACGATGACACATGGGGACACGCGGTCAGCGCGGCCGTGGTCGAAACGATCGACGCAGTCCGCGTGGTCGGCGAAGGCGCGGTCCAGCTGCACGGCGGCATGGGCGTGACCGAAGAACTGGCGCTGGGCGGTCAGTTCAAGCGCGGTCTGGCCATTGCCGCAACGCTTGGATCAAAAAGCCAACACCTCGCCCGCCACGCCGCCTGACGGCGCGGCGGTGCTTAGCCCAGTACCGCGCGCGAGATCAGGTCGCGCTGGATTTCGTTCGATCCGGCGTAGATCGTCGCGGCACGGCCATTGAGGTAGCGCGGCAGGGCGGTCGCCAGCAGGTCGGGGCTTTGCCCGTCGGCCTCGGCCCATCCGGCCAGACCGGCAATCTCGCAGGCCAGGGTGTCGATCCGCTGCGCCGCTTCGGTGCCCTGAACCTTCAGCACGGACGCATAGAGCGCGGCCTTGGCCCCGCTGGCATTGATCGATTTCAGCTCCAACGCCTCGAGCGCTTCCAGCGTCACGGCTTCGCGGCGCAGGTGTTCGCGCAGGATCGGATCGTCGCCCAGTTCCTCTTCCAGCTTGGCCAATTGGGCGAACAGGCCCGGGGCATAGCGCCCGCCACGTTCGAAGGTCAGCAGGTACTTGGCGACCGACCAGCCGTCGTTTTCCTCGCCCAGGCGGTTGGCGATCGGCACGCGGACGTTGTCGAAGAACACTTGGTTGAGCTCATGCTCGCCCGCCAGGCTGATGATCGGATCGACCTTCAGTCCCGGGGTCTTCATGTCGATCAACAGGAAGCTGATCCCCGCCTGCGGCTTGCCTTCGCTGGAGGTGCGGACCAGCGCGAACATCCAGTTGGCGAAGTGGGCGTGGGTGGTCCAGATCTTTGAACCGTTGAGGACGTAGTGGTCGCCGTCGCGTTCCGCCTTGAGCTTGAGCGAGGCAAGGTCGGACCCCGAACCCGGCTCGGAAAAGCCCTGGCACCAGTAATGCTCGCCCGAGAGGATTTTCGGCAGGAAGTAGGCCTTCTGCTCGTCGCTGCCGTAATGCATCAGCACCGGGGCGACCATCTTCAGCCCCTGCGGCAGCAGGTTCGGCGCGCCCGCGCGCGCGCATTCGGCGGAGAAGATGTACTTCTGCATCGGCGTCCAGCCGGTGCCGCCATATTCGACCGGCCAGTCGATCGCGCCCCAGCCCTTGGCGGTCAGGATCTTCTGCCACGGGATCGAATGATCCGGGTGCGAGAACACGCTGGTCGCGCGGCGTCCGGCGCGGGCCAGTTCCGGCGGCAAATTGTCGCGCAGGAATTCACGGACTTCGGCGCGGAAGGCGGCAAGATCGTCTGGTTCGGTCATGAACACAGGTTGCCGCAATTATCTCACTTTGCAAACCGCTCGATCGCGGCATCCGCGAACATTTTGCCAAAGCCCGGACCCTGCTCCGGATAGAGATAGGGTTCGATCAGCTCCGTCTCGATCACGGCGAGCTTTCCATCCGCCATCCGCACCATGTCGATCCGCGCGTAAAGCGGCGGCTCGGCAAAGGGCAGCATGGCCAGGACCGCTTCGGCCGCGGCGCGGTCTGCCGGGGCTGGTTTCAGCGCTTCCTCACGCCCGCCATAAAGCGACTGGATGCGATAGTCCCCGTCCTGGGCGCGCTTGATCAGGGCATGGCTGAGCTCGCCGCCGATGAAGATGAAGCTTAGCTCGCCCTCGCTCTGAATCGAGGGGAGGAACGGCTGGATCATCCCGGCCTGACCGAGCTGCCAGTCGGCATCGGGCAGGTTATCACGGCTGAAGCAGTGCTGCCCGACCGCGCCCGCGCCAACGCGGCGTTTCACCACCACCTTGTCGCAGCCGAAGTGGCCCATCGCGGCGACCACTTCGCTGCGGCCCGGATTGTCGGGCCAGAGCGTCGGGATCGAGGGTGCGCCGCGCTCTTCCAGTTCCTTGAGGTAAAGCTTGTCCGCATTCCAGCGGATCACCTTCGCCGGATTGCACACGGTCACGCCCGCAGCTTCCAGGGCTTCGAGCCGGGCGAGGAATTCGTCCTTCGCGTCGGTATAGTCCCAGGGCGTGCCGAGATAGGCGAGGTCGAACTCGGTCAGTTCCTCCAGCGGCGCGCGCCAGTCGATGTCCTGCACGTCGGCGCGGGGGCCAAAGCCTTCGCGCAGGACCGCCAGTTGCAGGTCATGCTCGAACGCATCGGGACGACGCGTCGGCGAACTGGGCAGTGTCGTCGGGCAGGCAAGGAAGGCGATCTTCACGCTGGAGTCTCCGCTTGTGGCGCGCCTTTGGGCGGGCAGAGCTGGTCTTGCAAGGCCTGACGCAGCCAGCGCCGTGCCGGACCGGGCGGGCAGTCGCGCCGCCACAGGGCCGCGAAGGGATAGTCGACGCCCGGATTCTCGGGCACCTGCAGGCGGACCAATCGCCCGGCGGCCAGGTCCTCGGCCACGAGGTGCAGCGGCATATTACCCCAGCCGATCCCTTCGAGCAGCAGCGCGTGTTTCGCGCCAAGGTCGGCGAGCCGCCAGGTGCGGGCGGCCGTGACGGAAAATTCGCGTCCCTCGGTCAGGGGCGAGCGGTCGCTCAGCACCAGTTGCAGATGCTGGCGGGCCACGCCGGGCGGGACCGGGTGCATTGCCGCAAGCGTATGGTCCGGCGCGGCGACCGGGACCAGTTCGACCGCGCCGATCACGCTGCGGTGGAGTTCCGGATAGTCGTTCACCACGGGCCCGCCGACTCCCAGGTCGGCCCGTCCGTCGAGCAGCATGGCGGCAACCCCGCCCAGGGCCTCGACATGGACCTGCAGGTCGACCGTGGGGAAAGCCGTGATGAACGACTTGAGCAGGGCGGCAAGCGCAGCGGCGGGATACATCACGTCGATCACCAGGGTGAGTTCGGATTCCAGCCCCTGGTGATGGTCCTTCGCCTTTGCCAGCAGTGCATCCATGTCTCCGGCCACGGCGCGCGCGGCTGGGAGCAGGGCGCGGCCTGCGGGGGTCAGTTCCGGGCGGCGGGAGCCCTCGCGCTCGAACAGGCGCATCGCGAGCAGCGCTTCAAGCTGCGAAATGCCATAGGAAACTGCGGAGATCGCGCGGCCCATGCGCTTGGCCCCCGCGTTGAAGCTGCCCTCGTCAACAACGGCAAGGAAGATGCGGAGCTGGTCGATCGACGGCTGGCCCAATTGCATGTTTCGATTTCCTGAACATTTCGGGCCAATTTATTCCAGTTCCGCGATGGAACGACAAGGTCTATCTCCGGCTTCAAGAGCAGACCTCTGCTTACGGAGAATTGCCATGATCGAACTTCGCCCCTTTGCGACGCTGGGTGCCGCCAACCACGGCTGGCTCGACGCGCATCACCACTTTTCGTTCGCCAACTATTACGAACCTTCCCGGATGCAGTGGGGTGCCCTGCGCGTCTGGAACGACGATGCCATTGCGGCGAAGTCGGGCTTTCCGCCGCATCCGCACCAGGACATGGAAATCATCACCTATGTCCGCGCCGGAGCGATCACCCACAAGGATAGCCTGGGCAACCAGGGCCGCACGGGTGCGGGCGACGTGCAGGTGATGAGCGCGGGTACTGGCATCCAGCACGCGGAATACAACCTGGAAGACGAGGAAACCCGCCTGTTCCAGATCTGGATCATGCCGGACGAGCGCGGCCATGCCCCCAGCTGGGGCGCCCGCCCATTCCCGCGCGATGACCGCAGCGGCAATTTCGTGGTCCTTGCCTCGGGCATGGCGGCGGATAGCGACGCGCTGCGCATTCATGCCCAGGCCCGGGTCGCCGGGGCGCTGGTGCGCGCCGGGGAGTCGATCCGCTATGAAACCGCGCCTGACCGGCACCTTTACCTTGTCCCCGCCACCGGTCGCATCCGGATCGGCGAGATTGAAGCCAATGCCCGCGACGGCGTGGCAATCACGGGAGAGGCAGTGATCGAGATCACCGCCCTCGAAGACGCCGAACTCGTCCTCGTCGACGCGGCCTGACTCCGCCCTGGCGGGCGGAGTCCGTTATTTGGTCAGCGCGGCAGTTCGCTGGCGCCCATCAGGGCTTCGTCGACTGCCCGCGCGGCCTGGCGCCCTTCGCGGATCGCCCAGACCACCAGGCTCTGGCCGCGACGCATGTCGCCGCAGGCAAAGATCTGCGGATCGCTGGTGCGATAGTCGGTGACATTGGCGGCGACATTGCCGCGCGCGTCGAGTTCGACGCCCGACTGGTCGATCAGGCCCGGCTTGCGCGGACCGATAAAGCCCATGGCGAGGAGGATCAGGTCGGCCTTTAGAGTGAACTCGCTGCCGGCAATTTCCTGCATCTTGCCATCGACCCATTCGACACGGACGCAGTCGAGGCCGGTTACCTGGCCGTCCTTGCTGGCGACGCGCTTGGTCAGGATCGCCCAGTCACGCTCCACGCCTTCTTCATGGCTGGTCGAGGTGCGCAGCTTGAGCGGCCAGTCCGGCCAGGTCAGCAGCTTGTTTTCCTTTTCCGGCGGCTGCGGCATGATTTCGATCTGGGTGACCGAAGCCGCGCCCTGACGGTTCGACGTGCCGACGCAGTCGCTGCCGGTATCGCCGCCGCCGATCACCACGACGTGCTTGCCCGTGGCGAGCAGCGAGCCGCGCGGCGCGGCGCGCAGTTCGTCATCGCCCGCGTTGCGCTTGTTCTGCTGGGTCAGGAATTCCATCGCCAGGCGCACGCCGGGCAGTTCTGCGCCGGGGATTTCCAGGCGGCGCGGTTCTTCCGAACCACCGGCCAGAACCACCGCATCAAAGTTTTCCTTGAGGCTTTCGATCGAGACGTGGACGCCGACTTCGGTCGAAGTGCGGAATTCCACGCCTTCGGTTTCCATCTGCAGCGCACGGCGGTTGATCAGGTGCTTTTCCAGCTTGAAGTCTGGAATGCCGTACCGCAGCAGGCCGCCGATCCGGTCGTTCTTTTCGAACACCGTGACCGAGTGACCGGC
>CAZNBX010000062.1:1673-8265 GCA_964571305.1 uncultured Novosphingobium sp. | reverse complement strand
GGCGATGACCTTTGACGATGCCGAGCGTTATCGCCGCTCCTATGCCACCGCCCTCGCCCGCATCGCGCAGGAAGGCGGCGCGGGCGTGGTCCAGTCGCCGGGGATTTCGGTCAAGCTGTCGGCGCTGTTCCCCCGCTATGACTTCCTCCATGCCGAAGCAGCACGGGCAGTCCTGGTGCCGATGCTGAAGGAGCTGGCCATGCAGGCCAGCCGCGCCGACATCCATTTCACCATCGATGCTGAGGAAGCCGATCGGCTGGAATTGTCGCTCGACATCATCGAGCACCTGGTCGCCGATGACGACCTGTTCAGCAACGGCTGGCACGGCTTCGGCCTTGCGCTTCAGGCCTATTCCAAGCGCGCCGTTCCGCTGGTCGACTGGGTCGCCGCGCTCGCCCGCAGGCATGGTCGGCGGATCATGGTCCGGCTGGTCAAAGGCGCCTATTGGGACAGCGAGGTCAAGCTGAGCCAGGTCGGCGGGCATGGCGACTATCCGGTCTTTACCCGCAAGGTCGCGACCGACGTGTCCTATCTCGCCTGCGCGGCAAAGATGCTCGCCGCGCCCGACGCGATCTATCCCGCCTTCGCTACTCACAATGCCTATACGATCGGTGCAATCAAGGCGCTGGCCGGGCCGACAGAGTTCGAGTTCCAGCGGCTCCACGGCATGGGCGAGGACGTTTACGAGGAACTGGCCCGGCTCGAGGAGGAACGCGGCGAGCGGCGCACGCCGGTGCGGATCTATGCGCCGGTCGGCGGGCACAAGGACCTGCTCGCATATCTGGTCCGCCGGCTGCTGGAGAACGGGGCGAACTCGTCTTTCGTCAACCGCATGGCCGATGCCGAAGTGCCAGTGGCCGAACTGGTCGGCGATCCGGTGGCCGAGCTGGCCGCACTTCAAACGCGGCGCAATCCGGCGATCCCCCTGCCCCGCGGCATCTTCCCCGCGCGGATCAACAGCGCCGGGGTCGACCTCGCCGATCCGCTGGTGCGGGAGCCGCTGCTGGCCCGGCTCGGCAAGCTTGCGCATGATGAGCATAGCTTCGCCGGAGGAAATGGAGCGATTTGCCAGATAGTCTCGCCATTCGACCTGCGCCGCAGCGTCGGTAACATTGGTGAGGCATCGGCCGAGGACGTGGCCCATGCAATCGAACAGGCACAGGCTGCCCAGCCAGCCTGGGACGCGATGGGAGGAGCGGAGCGCGCGCGCCTGCTTGAGGCAGCGGCGGACCTCTATGAAGCGCACACCGACCTGTTCCTGTCTTTGTGCCAGCGCGAGGCGGGCAAGACCCTCGTCGATGCCGTACTGGAACTGCGCGAGGCCGTCGATTTCCTCCGTTATTACGCAGCAGAAGCGCGCCGCCATTTCACCCCTGAGGGTGAGCGCCTTCCGGGACCGACCGGCGAAGAGAACCGCCTCCGGCTTCACGGGCGCGGGGTGTTCGTCGCGATCTCCCCATGGAACTTCCCACTGGCAATCTTCACCGGACTGGTCGCAGGCCCACTCGCAGCAGGCAACACGGTGATTGCCAAGCCGGCGGAGCAGACCCCGCTCATTGCTGCCCACGCAGTCGATTTGCTCCACCAGGCCGGTATCCCCACCAATGTGATCCAACTGTGCGCGGGCGATGGCCAGGTCGGGGCGATGTTGACCAGCGATCCGCGCATTGCCGGGGTGGCCTTCACCGGCTCGACCGAGACCGCGCGGGCGATCAACCGCAGCCTGGCGGACCGCAGCGGACCGATTGCCACGCTGGTCGCCGAAACCGGCGGGCAAAACGCCATGATCGTCGATAGCTCGGCCCTGCCCGAACAGGTCGCGCGCGACGTGCTGGCCAGCGCGTTCCAAAGCGCGGGCCAGCGCTGCTCGGCGCTGCGGGTGCTCTACCTGCAGGACGATATCTACGAACCCGTGCTGGAAATGATCCGGGGTGGGTTCGAGGCCTTGGTGATCGGCAGTCCCGAAGACCTGGCGACCGACGTCGGCCCGGTGATCGACGGCGAAGCGAAAGCGAAGCTGGACGCCCACATTGCCGCGATGCGCGAGGCTGGCCGAAGGGTGTGGCAGCGCGAACTGCCCGCAAACTGTGCGGCGGGCACTTACGTTGCCCCGACGATCATCGAGATCGGTTCGATCCGTGAACTGGATCAAGAGCACTTTGGTCCGGTCCTGCACGTCGCCCGGTTCAAGGCCAGCGCGCTGGAACAGGTGATTGCCGACATCAACGCCTGCCAGTTCGGCCTGACGCTGGGGCTGCACAGCCGGATTGAAACAACGCGGCGGCTGGTCGAAGCACATGCGCGCGTCGGCAATTTCTACGTCAACCGCAACCAGATCGGCGCGGTTGTCGGCAGCCAGCCATTCGGGGGCGAAGGCTTGTCCGGCACGGGTCCGAAGGCCGGTGGTCCGCACTACCTGGCGCGTTTTGCGACTGAACGGGTCACGTGCATCGACACGACGGCAGCAGGCGGCAACGCCAGCCTGATGGCATCGTGAGGGTCAACCCACTTCACTTCCGTCAGCAGTGAACGTCTTCATCCTCACATTTAACAATGTCGCATCCGCCGTTAACGTTTACCATTTCTGTTTATATATTTGATAAATAAGGTAAATTTTTCGGATTTTAATTGCCTCCGCGCGCGAATCGTGTATCCATCGGCAATGGAGACCCGAAGGAAAAATGAAGTCGCAACCAGTTTCGGAGTTAATCATGAAAGTTAATAAGCCTTATTTGATTGGCGCGGCGACGGCCGCCTCCTTAATGATCGCACACCCGGCAATCGCAGGGCAGTCCACAGCCACGGGAACGGCCAGTCTAACAGTAATCAACCAGTGCTCTGTGACTGGCAATAGCATAAATCTTGGCACCTTCCTTGCCAGCCAGACCTTCCAGGATGTTGGTGTTGTTAATGGATACTTCGATCCAGACGAAAACTGGGTTGAGGGTTCGCGAGGCATTGGCACGTTGAGCCTCGGTTCTGTCACCTGTGACAGCGGCACACCATACTCGCTCCGCATCATGGGTAGTGGAACCATGGGCTCGGTCCGGATAAACATTGGCGGTAAGAACGTGGTCGCCAGCGTCTGGGTAAAGTCGATCGGCGGGCAGGTTCAGGTCGACCCGTTTGGCGGAAACCTTGGGGCCTATGTCAGCGAAGCCTCGTGGGATCCTGCAATTGGCGTCGGCTCCGGTGCGCCGCAAGCAGTGCTAGGAACGATTCCCATCGGATTCGGGATTTTGCAGAGTCTGAACGGTGGCGACGCCCTTCCCACCGACCAACTCGGGGCCGCAGGCACTTACGCCGACACCCTAGTCTACACTCTCAATTTCTAGAACACTGCTGACTCATCGTAGCTACGGCCCGCGCTTAAGCCCAAATCCGCCAATTTGCGCCCTGCCACCTACCCGCATATCCAAACGGGCGAGGTAGGAGAAAAGAAAAAGCGGTATTGGGAATTTGCGCGGGCGTAGTTGCTTTGGTCAAAGCTATCAAGCTCTAGGCAGGTAACAGGATCCAGACCGAAGCATGCAGAACCCTGCGTTACAACTAACGTCATGACGTGGCGAATGTTCCGGCCAGTCCTTCCATTCAGTTACCCTGACAAATTTATCCATCACGTCCGATAAATCCTGCCCTCACTGAATTCCGGGTAACCATCCGCGTTTACATGAATGTTTTATCAACAAATTCCTGCGATGACCTGTCCCATAAGCCGGATGCTAGGCTGCTAGCGTCTGGAAAAAGAAAATGAATTCGCAAACGGAATTTGGAGCAGAACCATGTTTGTTGGTCGAGCAAGTTGGCTTGGGGCAGCAATCGCTGTTGCCTTGAGCGCGGCTCATCCTGCAATGGCGGGCACATCTACAGCCACCGGAACGGTCAGCTTTACGGTAGTGAACCAGTGCTCAATTGCCGGAAGCACCGTGAACCTTGGCACATTCCTGACGACACAGACCTTCCAGGACGTCGCCAACCTGAACGGATACTTCGACGCAGACGATAACTGGTTCGCGGGAACGCGAGGAACTGGTTCCTTGAATCTTGGGTCGGTTACCTGCGATAGTGGCGCGCCTTATTCCATGAGCATTCAAGGCAGCGGCCCTGAAGGTGCGATCGTGCTGAGCGTGGGTGGCAAGTCAGCTAATGCGAGTATCTGGGTCACGTCGATTGGTGGTCAAGCACAGACTGACGAATTAGGAATCGGCCTGGGAGCATATGCCAGCGACGTGACATGGTCGCGTCCGCAGGGTGTAGGCTCAGGGGCGCCCCAGGCTATTCTGGGCACCGTTCCGTTAGGTTTCGGTTACGTTAAACAGGCGAACGGTGGCACCGCAAACTTAACTGACCAGCTCGGATCTCCGGGCAGCTTTGCTGACACCCTGGTTTACACGCTCAATTTCTAAGCCTGACGTTATTCTCCGCCAGGCCCGCCAGCGACCGCGACACTTGCCAGCTTCTGCCATGCCCCCTAGCCTCCGCCAAAAGAGACTGGGAGGCAGATATGAAAAAGTGGGTGCTGGGATTTGGCGTGGCCGTGGTCGCACTGGGCGGCGTTGTGGCGGTTCGAACCGCTACCTTTGCGCCGCAAGCAGTCGCCGATGGCGCGGCAATCAAGGTTGCCCCGCCTGCGCCGTTCGACACCAATCTTGCCGCCCAGCATCTGGCGGAATCGGTCCGCTTCCAGACCGTCAGCAACCAGGATCCCAGCCAGAACCAGCTCGGCGAATGGGACAAGCTGCACGGCTGCTCGCCGCGACCTATCCCAAGGCCCACGCGGCGATGCAGCGCGAACTGCTGGGCAAGACGCTCGTCTACACCTGGCCGGGTAGCGATCCGGCCGCGCAGCCGATCATCGTCATGGCGCACCAGGACGTGGTTCCGGTCACCCCGGGCACGGAAAAGGATTGGAAGTACCAGCCATTCGCCGGGACCATTGCCGAAGGCGCGGTCTGGGGGCGCGGGGCGATCGATGACAAGGGCTCGCTCGTGGCCCTGTTCGAAGCGATGGAGGCGCTGGCCAGCCAAGGCTTCAAGCCCAAGCGGACAATCTATCTGGTCTCGGGCCATGACGAGGAAGCCGGTGGCTCCGGCGCTGTGGCTGCAGCCAAGCTACTCGCATCGCGCAAGGTGAAAGCCCTGTTCACGATAGACGAGGGCGGGATCATCACCACCGACACGCCGATCATCAAGCAGCCCGCGATGATGATCGGGGTTGCCGAAAAGGGTTACGTAACCCTGCGGGTCCGCGCCGATGCGCCCGGCGGGCATTCCTCGATGCCGCCCAAGGAAATTGGCACGATCAACCTGGCCAAGGCGCTGATCGCCATCCACGAGGACCAGTTCCCGCTGGAACTGCGCGGCCCGGCTGAGGGGATGATCGACGTATTCGCGGCCAAGGCTGGCGGATTGACCAAAATGGCCGCCGCCAACAAGTGGCTGTTTAGCGGGCTCATCAAGAAGCAGATGGCGGATAGCCCAGCCTCGGCAGCGCTGCTCCACACCACCATTGCGCCCACCATGCTGCAGGGTTCGCCCAAGGAGAACGTGCTGCCGCAAAGCGCCGAAGGCCTGATCAACTACCGCATCGCGCCGTGGGACAATTCCGCCAAGGTCCTGGACCGCGCCCGGGCTGCGACCAAGGATCTGCCGGTCAAGGTGGACTTCACCGAACGCGGTCCGCGCGAACCGACCCCGGTTTCATCATCCACCTCGCTCGGCTGGCAGCTTATTGTCGCCTCGGCGCGGGCCGGTCATCCCGGCCTCGTTGCGGCGCCCTACCTGGTCGTTGCCGGAACCGACAGCCGCTCGATGACCCCGGTTTCGGATGACGTCTATCGCTTTGCCGCGATCTCGCTGGCGACTTCGGAAACCAAGATGATCCACGGCACCAACGAGCATATCACCCTGAAGAACCTGGAAAGCGCGATCGCCTTTTACGCACGGCTCCTGGCCACTGCGGCAGGCTGATCCCGTGGCCCCTTGCCCTTCTTAATCGCGCGGTTAAACTTCCGGTCTGGGAGAGCCAAGAATCATGCTGGATCAAGAAACCTACGACCGCTTGCTGGCCAAGGCCAAGCAGACCGCCGACCTTTTCACCTTTGACGAATTCCTGCGCTACTGGGCCAAGGACCGCCCGGAACGGCTGGCCATGGAAGGCGACGACCTGCGCTACAGCTATGCCGAACTGGAAGACGCCACCGCGCGCGTTGCCTCGGCCCTGCTGGCAATGGGCCTTAAGAAGGGCGACCGCATCGCCTGGTTTGGCAAGAACAGCGTAACCTATTTCACCCTGTTCTTTGGTGCGGCGCGCGCCGGGATCGTCATGGTTCCGGTAGGCTGGCGCCTCGCGGAGCCTGAAGCCGCTTTCATCATCGACAATGCCGAAGCAAAGCTGCTGTTTCTGGGCGACGGGTTTGAGGCCTGCGTAAACACCATCGGCAAGCGCCCTGGCCTGACCCGCACTTTCACCGCAGACGAGGCCCGGCGCGAAGTGCTGGCCGCACCGCGCGCCGACTTCACGCCGTCCGGTGCGGACGAGGCGATCCTGCAACTCTACACCAGCGGGACGACCGGCAACCCCCAGGGCGCG
>CAZNBX010000062.1:0-1663 GCA_964571305.1 uncultured Novosphingobium sp. | reverse complement strand
CCAACCGCAACGTGTTTGGCCTGCGCAAGGCTAACCTAGACAATCCGCCCGAACACACCCTGTGGGAAGAAGACGAGGCGGTCCTGGTCGCCATGCCCTGCGCCCACATCGGCGGAACCGGTCTTGGCGTCATGGCGCTGGCGGCGGGCCTGCCCGGCGTGGTCCTGACCGAATTCGATCCGCCGCGCGTGTTCGACGCGGTGGAGAACCGCGGCGTGACCCGGTTCTTCATCGTCCCCGCCGCGCTGCAACTGCTGCTCAACCATCCGGACTGCGGCAAGACCGATTTCGGCCGGATCAAGTATATCCTGTACGGAGCCAGCCCGATCCCGCTGGAACTGCTGCGCGAATGCATGGCGATGTTCGGCGCCCAGTTCGTCCAGAACTATGGCATGACCGAAACCACCGGCACGATCTGCGTTCTGCCGCCTGAAGACCACAGCGTCGAAGGCAACAAGCGCATGCGCTCGGCCGGCAAGCCCCTGCCCGGCGTCGAAATGGAAATCCGCGGGCCTGACGGCACCGCACTTCCCGCCGGGGAAATCGGCGAGATCGTCACCCGCTCGTCGAGCAACATGCTCGGCTACTGGAAACTGCCCGAGGCAACCGAAGCGACCATGCAGGACGGATGGGTGGCGACTGGCGACGTCGGCTACATGGACGAGGACGGCTACGTCTACATGTACGACCGCGCCAAGGACATGATCATCACCGGCGGCGAAAACGTCTACCCGGCCGAAGTCGAAAGCGGCATCTATGGCCACCCCGACGTGCTGGAAGTCGCCGTGATCGGCGTTCCGGACGAGAAATGGGGTGAAGCTGTCAAGGCGGTCTGCGTGCCAAAACCTGGCGCGACGATTGATCCGGATAGCGTAATCAGTTGGGCGCGCGAACGGCTGGCCGGGTTCAAGGTGCCGAAGAGCGTCGACGTGATCGATGCGCTGCCCCGCAACCCCAGCGGCAAGATCCTGCGCCGCCAACTGCGCGAACCCTATTGGGCCGGGTACGACCGCCAGATCAATTGATTGAGCACTTCGCCATTGCGAGAAGCGCAGCGACGCGGCAAGCCAACGCCTGCTTCGCTCGCATTGACGAGCACTGACCGAGAGGAAGAGTTAGATGTCTGAACCACTGCCCGGCGCCCAGGCGCATATCGAGGCCGCCCTCAAACTCGCCGCCAAAATCGATGACATTCCGGCAGACACGCCGCTGATCCCGATTGCCAAGGTCGGCGTGATCGGTGCCGGCACCATGGGCGGCGGCATCACGATGAACTTCCTCTCGGCAGGCATTCCGGTGACCATCGTCGAGCAGGAACAAGCCGCACTGGATCGCGGTGTCAGCGTCATGGGCAAGAACTACGAAGCCAGCGTAAAGCGAGGCCGCATCGAAGCGGCGGATGCTCAGGCAGCCATGGCCCGCCTCACCCCCAGCCTCAGCTTCGATGACCTGGCCGACTGCGACCTGGTGATCGAAGCGGTCTATGAATCAATGGACGTGAAGAAGGACGTCTTCGGTCGCCTCGACAAGATCGTGAAGCAGGGCGCGATCCTGGCCTCGAACACCAGCTATCTCGACGTGAACGAGATTGCCGCTGCCACTTCCCGTCCCGATGCCGTCCTTGGCATGCATTTCTTCTCGCCCGCCAACATCATGAAGCTGC
>CAZNBX010000061.1:1233-8317 GCA_964571305.1 uncultured Novosphingobium sp. | reverse complement strand
CCATGGCGATGGCGATGTAGAAGGCGGTCAGCTTGAGCGATTCGCCGATGCCCATTTCCCGGTCTTCCTTGTGCAGGATGCCGAGGTCGAAAGCGGTCAGGGCCAGGACCAGTCCGGCAAAGGACAGCCAGAACCAGACCGGGGTGCCGAGCCAGTCGGCGGTGAGGAATTCCATCGGTTCAAACCCCTGTTGCGAAAATCAAAAAGACCGGCGCCCCCCGGAAAGGGAGCGCCGGCAGGGTGGAAATCAGGCCGTCAGGCGCGCGAAGGCCGCGGCTTTAATGAAAGCCGGGCGAGGCGGTCCTTGAGGGCCAGCTTGAGTTTCTTGAGCCGCGCGACCTCAAACGGGTCGGGCCAGCGGCGCGCCTGCAGGCGGCGCAAGGCATCGTCGAGTTTCTGGTGACGTTCCATCAGGCGGAACAGACGATCGGACATGGTATGTGCTCCCTATCGCACGGTTGGTACGATCGGACACACCGAGCCAGAGGCCGTATTGGGTTGGGAGGGGGACGAACCCGGACCCTGGCATCGGTGTATCCGATGCGGTCCGACATCACGCAGCGCTGACCAAGGGATGGGGTTTGGTCATATGCGCCGCGCCAGAGGGGCCCGGTCCCGCGAGAACTTTATTACGAGTGATTCGCTCCGATTTCAAGAGGGTTTGACGAAGAGACGAAATAAGATATTAAAGTGATATCACTTTTGAAGGATTGCGTGATGACCGATTCGCACCCTGCCATGACCGCCAGCACCGAAAGTCGCGCCTGGAGCACCAGCGGTTACCTGATATTCGCAGCCTTTATCGTCCTGCTCGCAACCACGGCCTGGCGCATCGTCTCGTTCGCTGGAAACGGCACCGACAGCGAAGTCTTCGCCTTTCTGGTATCGACCGGAATCCTGATCGTCGTGGAAATCATCCTGGCCAGCGGCTTCTACATGATCCAGCCGAACCAGGCTGCCGCCATCACGCTGTTCGGGGCCTATCGCGGTACGGACCGCAACACTGGCCTGCGCTGGGTCTGGCCGTGGATGGGCAAGACCAAGATTTCGGTTCGCGCCAACAATCTTGTCTCGGAACGGATCAAGGTGAACGACCTGCGCGGCAATCCGATCGAAATGGCAGCGCAGGTTGTGTGGCGCGTGGTCGACACCGCCCAGGCACTCTATGACGTCGACGATTACAAGGCCTTCGTCGTGGTCCAGATCGAAGCCGCCGTCCGCACGATCGGCTCGCGCTACCCCTACGATGATTTCGCCCACGCCGAAGTCACGCTGCGCGGCAATCATGACGAGGTCGGCGCCGAACTGCGCAAGGAACTGATTGCCCGTCTCGCCATGGCCGGGATCACGGTTGACGAGTGCGGCTTCACCCACCTTGCCTATGCCCAGGAAATCGCCGGCGCCATGCTCCGCCGCCAACAGGCCGAAGCCGTCGTGGCCGCCCGCAAGACCCTGGTCGAGGGCGCGGTCGGGATGGTCGAGATGGCACTCGCCATGCTCAGCGAAAAGGAGGTCGTGGAACTGGATGACGAACGCCGCGCGGCGATGGTGTCGAACCTGATGGTCGTGCTCTGTGGCGAGCGCGACACCCAGCCCGTCGTCAATACCGGGACGCTCTACCAGTAACCGCTACCATGGCCAGCCCGAGCAAGAAGTCATTCCCGCTGCGTATCGATCCAGTGCTCTATGCAGCGCTGGAGCGAACGGCGGCGAGTGACTTCCGCTCGATCAACGCCGAGGTCGAAGTGCTGCTGCGGGAAGCCTTGGCCCGGCGCGGCGTGAAGGTTGAAACCAGCACGCCAACGCGGCGGGGAAGACCGAGCAAGGAGAGTTCGGAATGAACGACGTAAAGGACGGCGCCTGGTTCGCTCCCAAGCGGTTCGGCTTTGGCTCTGGCTGGCCCATTGCCTGGCAAGGCTGGGTTCTGCTGATAGCGCATGTCGCGATCATTCTGGGCGGTACGACGCTGATCCAGAACGAAACCGCAAAACTGGCCTGGATCGTGACTTTCGCGATCCTGCCGATGCCGCTTTATGCCGCCAAGACCCGAGGCGGGTGGCGCTGGCGCGGGCCCGGCAGCAAATCTTGATCCGCGCCGACTGGCTTAAAGGATGTGCCCGGTCCGGTCGCGCTTGGTCGCGAGATAGCGCGCGTTGTGCGGGTTGGGCGGCAATTGGTGCGGGACGCGTTCGGTAACGGTAACTCCAGCCCCGCGCAGGGCTTCGACCTTGGCGGGATTGTTGGTCATCAACCGGATCGCGCGAACGCCCAGAAGGTCGAGCATCCGCGCCGCGACCGGAAAGTCGCGGGCTTCGGTCGGCAGGCCCAGGCGGTTGTTGGCATCGACCGTGTCGAAACCCTGGTCCTGCAATTCATAGGCGCGCAGCTTGTTGATCAGGCCAATGCCGCGCCCTTCCTGGCGCAGGTAGAGCAGCACGCCCCAGCCGCCCTGCTCCGCCTCGCGCGCCATTTCGCGCAGGGCCGCATCGAGCTGCGGGCCGCAATCGCATTTCAGGCTGCCGAGGATGTCGCCGGTCAGGCATTCTGAATGGAGCCGGACCAATGGCGCGCGATCGCCGCTCTGGGTACCGATCACCAGGGCGACATGTTCACGCAAGTCATCGGCCGAACGGAAGGCGACGATCTCGGCCTCTTCGGCAGCGGCAACCGGCAGGCGGGCGCGGGCGGCAATGGCGAGGTGCGCGGTGTCCTTCCACGCGGCAAGGTCTGCGGCGGAAACCGACACGGCTTCCCCGGCAGGTTCCGGATCGACCAAAAAGGCCGGCAGGATACCCGCCAGACGCGCCAGTTCCATCGCGGCGGCAGCGGCTTCGGCCTGTTCGAGCGGCTCGGCCAGGAACGGGCCTTTCATCGGATAGGTCAGATCCAGCGCGGGATCGGCCAAGGCGCGCGCTGCCGCGAGATCGAACGGCTCTGCCCCGCGGATCAGGACCGGCGCTTCCGGCACGGCGGCCTCGCGCTGGTTGGCCAGCTTGAGCGTTACCGCACGGGCAGCGGAGATGAGCATGGTCCGCGCCGCAGCCTGGGCGCCCAGGCCGGTTTCGGCGGGAAGCAGGGTCAAGCCACCCTCGAGCGCAATCGGCCAGCCATGGCGCAGGGCATCCAGCGCCTGAGCCACCCGCCGCGCCGGCGAGGTCACAAGTCGAACTCCGTGATCAGCGGGACGTGATCGCTCGGCTGTTCCCAGCGGCGGGTTTCCTCGACGAAGCGGTGTGCGCGCGATTGCGCCGCAAGCTCGGGCGAGGCCCACATATGGTCCAGCCGCCGCCCGCGATCCTTTTCCTGCCAGAAGGTGCGATAGGACCACCAGGTCCAGTTCCGCTCCGGCGCAGGGATATGCTTGCGGCCAAGGTCGACCCAGCCATGGGCATCGCGCAGGCGGTACAGCGCCTCAATCTCGATCGCGGTGTGGCTGACCACCTTGAGCAGGGCCTTGTGATCGTAAACGTCACATTCCAGCGGCGCGATGTTGAAGTCACCAACCAACAGGGTTGGACGATCCAGCTTGTCGGCCCAAGTGGCCATGCGTTCCAGGAAGTCGAGCTTTTGCCCGAACTTGGGGTTCACCTCGCGGTCCGGCACGTCCCCGCCCGCGGGAATATAAACGTTCTCCAGCACCATGCCCTGGCCCGGCCCAAGCAGTTCGACGCCGACGTGGCGGGCCTCGCCATTGGCTTGCCAGTCGTTGCGGGTCAGTTCGCGCAAGGGAATGCGGCTGACCGTCGCCACCCCGTGGTAGCCCTTCTGGCCGTGAATGGCGCGGTGGACATAGCCCAGCCGCTCAAACATGTCGTGCGGGAACAGGTGCTCGGCGCACTTGATCTCTTGCAGGCACAACACGTCGGGCGCCTGCTCGGTAAGAAAGCGTTCGACCTGGTCAATGCGCAGGCGGACCGAATTGATGTTCCAGGTGGCAATCGAGACCATGGCGCGGCTTTAGGTTGCCCGGCCCGGTCCAGCAACGAAAAACCCCTGCTCCGGGGGCAATGGAGCAGGGGTTCGTTTGTGCGTTCGTCACGCTGACGGTGCGGCCCAACAGGAGGCTTGGGCAACAGGGGGGAAACCCGCCTCAGTCCGCGCCGTCAGATACTTTTTAGTCCAAGAAGACTTGCGCTGCCATGAACAACCGCCGTGAAAGTGTCGCCAATTGTCGCAAGCGCGGCACACCCCGCGACGAACCGTTTGACCCTATCGACGACCCGCCGGACGGGGATCGTTGAAGCGGAAATCATTGTCCGCGACACCTATTCCGTACTGGTGATTCGACAGGTTCACCCGCGTCAGCGTGTTCTGCGAATCGAGCGCGGCCCAGCTGGTCAGTTCCAGCCCGCCGGGGGCCGAGGGCTTCCTGACAAAGACCATGGTGATCACGCCGAATTCCGGATGCGCCTTGTCGCGGACTTCGATGCTGACGATGTTCGGGCTGCTGACCGGCATCTGCTTGCCGTATTTCGCCACGTCACGATTCGGATCGAGCAGTGCACCAAGCGGGCTGTTCTTGATCGGCCAGCGCTGCACCTGCCGGACCTGGTAGTCGACGAAAGTGAAAGCCGAACCGTCGGAAACGATCAGGAACGGCACGCCCTTTTCGTACTGGAAGCGGATGCGCCCCGGGCGCTTCAGCGTCATCACGCCGCTGACCCGCTTGCCGTTGCGGTCGATCTGGACGAAGTCCGCGCGCATGGTGGAAATGGCGCGCAACGCGGAAACCGCTTGGGCGAGGTCGCCGGACTGCGCCTGTGCCGTTGGTGCCGTTGCCACCAAGGCGGCAGGCGCGGAAACGACAAGTGCCGCCGAAAGGGCGGCACCGAGCGATATCGGAAAGAGCTTGATCTTGTTCATGGGCCCACCTGCTAGAGGAAGCCCGTTGAACTCGCAATGAACCCGGCATGTTCCCAACCTACGGGTTGAGACGGGTTCCAAGCGAGGCTGCAGGCGATGCTTGCGCCTCGCCGACCAGCTTACTTGATCTTGGCTTCCTTGAACTCGACGTGCTTGCGCACGACCGGGTCATACTTGCGGAAGCTCATCTTCTCGGTCGTGTTGCGCGGGTTCTTCTTGGTGACATAGAAGAAACCGGTCTCAGCGGTGGAGACCAGACGGATCTTGACGGTTGCGGGCTTCGCCATGGCGCTTGTCCTGAACTTTCGATTCGATGCCCGAAGGCGCTAAAAACTGCGAGAGCGGCAACTGGTGCCGCCCCGGAAGGCCGGGCCAATGCGCCAGAAGGGGCGGAAAGTCAAGGCTGACAGGCCCGGATCGTAGCCTGTTTGACAGATCGCGGCGAATGCTTGCCGCCGTGGCGCAATATGGTTACAACTGCAACTATGTTGGACGCCGACTTTTCCCGCCTGCCGGATCTAGGCCCCGAAGTCTTCACCGCGCCGCTCAAGCGCCCGGCGCATGTCGGCGAGGATTGGCTGGAACCTGCCCAGCATGCCTATGACAGCGCCGAAAATGCGATCTGGGACGACCTGTTTGCGCGTCAGATGGCCGTCCTGCCCGGCCGTGCGGCCAGCACCTTCCTGGCCGGTCTGGACAAGCTTGACCTGGGCCGCGGCGGGGTTCCCGACTTTGGCAGGCTGTCGGAAGAGCTAGGCGCGCTGACCGGCTGGTCGGTCGTCCCGGTGCCGATGCTGATTCCCGACCACGTGTTCTTCTGGCACCTCGCCAACCGGCGCTTCCCGGCAGGCAACTTCATCCGCACCCGCGACACCTTCGACTATATCCAGGAACCGGACGTCTTCCACGACGTGTTCGGCCACGTCCCGATGCTGACCGACCCGACCTATGCCGACTACATGCAGGAATATGGCCGCGCCGGGTGGAAGGCGATGCGCTACAACCGGCTGAAGGCGCTGGGCGCACTCTATTGGTATACGGTGGAATTCGGCCTGATCCTCGAGAGCGAGGGCCTGCGCGCCTATGGTGCGGGGATCCTCTCGGGCCCGACCGAGGCGGTCTACTGCCTTGAGGCGAAGAGCCCCAACCGGATCATGCTCAACGTCGACCGGGTGATGCGCACCGACTATGTGATCAATGACTTGCAGCCGACCTATTTCGTGATCGAAAGCTTCAAGGAGCTTTATCACGACACGGTCGAGCGTGACTTCGACCGGCTCTATCGCAGCCTCGCGCCCGGGTTCACCTATGCCAACACCGCAGTGATCGAAATCGACGACGTCCTCCACCGCGGCACCCAGGAATACCTGCTGCGCGGCGGGCGGGGATCGGGGGCGCGACCGGTCTGAACCACGCAAAAGGGCCGGCGGTTCTAAAACCGCCGGCCCTGCCGGAGCCAGACTCCAGGGGACAGTCCGCCTTATTCGGGCGTGGTATCCTTCTTGTCAGCCTGGTCTTCCATCTTGTCAGCCTTGGCATCGCCACGTTCACGGACGGCATCGGCCTTGTTTTCCATGTTGTCCGCCTTGGCTTCGCTGGTTTCCCGGACCGCGTCGGCCTGGTTTTCCATCGAGTCCGCGGCAGCGTCCGAAGCTTCGCGAACATCCTGCGCGGCGCTTTCCGCGGCATTTTCCTGCTTGCTGTCGCAAGCGGCAACGCCCAGGCCCAGAGCGGCAGTGGCGGCGAGCAGCACGCTCTTCTTGAAGTACTTCATGCAGTTCATCCCCTTCCGTGCGGGTGCGGACCATCCGCGCCGCCAGTGGATTGCGGCAGCCGGACAGGCCCGGCCACACCCCGCCTCAACGCGCAGGGAAAAGGGTGGTTCCCGGTTTTGCGTAATCAGCGCGACAGGAGGAAGATCGCCAGCGCTCCCGCCACGATGCGATACCAGGCGAACGGAGCGAACCCGGCGCGGCTGACATAGGCGACGAACATCTTGATCACCGCCAGGGCGACGACGAACGAGACCGCAAAGCCAATGGCGATCTCGGTCCAGCCGACCGGGCCAGTCCCAGCCATCAGCTCGGCATGATTGTCCCACAGTTCCAGCGTGGTCGCGCCCAGCATGGTCGGGATCGCCAGGAAGAAGCTGAACTCTGCTGCCGTCCGGCGTTCGATCCCCATGGCGAGCGCGCCCATGATCGTCGCGCCCGAACGGCTG
>CAZNBX010000061.1:0-1222 GCA_964571305.1 uncultured Novosphingobium sp. | reverse complement strand
TCGGACTGCCGAGCAGGATGTCGATATAGTCCTGGAGCATGAGCCCCAGCACTGCCGAGGGCAGAAAGGCCAGCAGGATGTTGCGGATGAAGGCCAGGCTCATCGGCTCGAGCTTGAGCAAGCCCATGCCCACGGCCCAGAAGGTACGCCAGTATTGCACCACGACTGCCAGAATCGCGCCCAGCTGGATCACCACGTTGAACGCAGCCCAGGTCTTGGCATCATAGCCGAATACCTCGGTCGCCAGGATCAGGTGGCCGGTCGAGGACACCGGGATGAATTCGGTGACCCCCTCGACAATGCCGAGCAGGATCGCGGTAACGGTGGTATCCATCAGTTGGCTTTCTGCTCTGCGGCAAAGGCGCGTTCATCGAACTGGAGCGAGGCGAGGCGCGCATAGAGTCCGCCCGCCCGGGTCAGCTGGTCGTGCGTACCCACTTCAACCACGCGGCCGCCATCGAGCACCACAATCCGGTCCGCGCCGCGCACCGTGGCAAGGCGGTGGGCGATGACCAGCGTGGTCCGGTCAGCCATTAGCCGGTCGAGCGCCTGCTGGACCAGCATCTCGCTTTCGGCATCGAGCGCGCTGGTTGCCTCGTCGAGCAGCAGGACCGGAGCCTTGCGCAGCACCGCGCGGGCAATCGCCACGCGCTGGCGCTGGCCGCCGGACAGGCGCGCGCCGCCCTCGCCCAGATAGGTGTCGAGGCCATCGGGCAGATCGCGCAGGAAGCTCTCGGCATTGGCGGCGCGGGCTGCTTCCCAGATTTCCTCGTCGCTGGCCGTCCAGTTGCCATAACGCAGGTTGTCGCGGGCGCTGGCGGCGAAGAGGATCGCCTCCTGCGGAACCAGCGCGATGCGGCGGCGCACTTCGGCGGGATCGACGGCGGTGATCGGCACCCCGTCCATCTTGATCGTCCCGGCCTGGGGATCGTAGAATCGCTCGGCCAACTGGAACAGGGTCGACTTGCCCGCTCCGGACGGGCCGACAATGGCCACGGTCTCGCCCGGTTCGACCGTCAGCGAGAAATCGTGCAGCGCCGCCGTGTCGAGACGGGTCGGATAGCGAAAAGTGACGTTCTCGAAACTCAGCTTGCCGCGACCCGGGCTGGGCAGATCCAGCGGACGTTCCGGCGCGGTGATTTGCGGCTTTTCATTGAGCAGTTCGGACAGGCGGCTGGCCGCCCCGGCGCCGCGCAGCAGGTCGCCATAGACTTCGAACAGC
>CAZNBX010000060.1:0-8390 GCA_964571305.1 uncultured Novosphingobium sp. | reverse complement strand
TGTTCCTGGATGAGCTGCCGGAATTCCAGCGCGCCGTGCTCGATTCGCTGCGCCAGCCGCTGGAAACCGGAGTGGTCGATGTCGCGCGGGCCAATGCCCATGTCACGTTCCCGGCACGGGTCCAGTTGATCGCGGCGATGAACCCCTGCCGCTGCGGGCATCTGGGCGATCCTGCGCTGGCCTGTTCGCGCGCGCCGAAGTGTGCGGCTGATTATCAGTCCAAGGTGTCCGGTCCGATGCTCGACCGCATCGATCTTCACGTCGAGGTCGATCCCGTCAGCGCCAGCGATCTTGCCTTGCCGCCGCCCAGCGAAGGCAGCGTCGAAGTGGCCGCCCGGGTTGCGACAGCGCGCCGCCGCCAGACCGACAGGCTGGAAGGGATCGGCAAGCGCAGCAATGCTGAACTGGATGGTGACCTGCTGGAACGCCATGCCACGCCGGACGAACCTGGACGGAAATTGTTGATGCAGGCGGCAGAGGCGATGCGCCTGTCAGCGCGCGGCTATACGCGGATGCTGCGGGTGGCGCGGACGATTGCCGATCTGGCGGGAGCGGAGCAGGTCGGCCGCATCCATGTCGCCGAAGCGCTGAGCTATCGGCGGGTGGCGCCTCGGGCCTAGCGCAGGACGTTCAGGACCGGGCGAACCTTTTCGTCATCTTCCCGGGCTGCGACGGTCTTGCCGACGTCGGCGCTTTGCCGCCATTCCATTTCGCGCGGGCCGAGCGCGCGGCCATCATGCGCATAGATGCCGATCTGGGCGATGGGCAGGCCATCGCGCGCATCGCACAGCACCGGATTGCTCGGCACGCCGCAGCCGTACTTTTCGCCCCACTGGCGCAGGGCCAGCATCGCAGGCAGCAGGTCGAGGCCTTTTTCGGTAAGGCGATACTCGATCTTGCGGCGGTCGTCAGGCAGAGGCTCGCGCTTCATGATCCCATGCTCGACCAGTCGGGCAAGACGGTTGGACAGGATGTTGCGGGCAATGCCCAGCGCCCCAAGGTATTCCTCAAAGTGGTAGAGACCATTGAAGGCAGCGCGCAGGATCATGAAGCTCCAGCGTTCGCCCATGACTTCCAGCGCGGCGGGAAGGCCGCAGTTCTGCATGTCATTCAAAGGTTCGCGAAGCTTTTCCATATTCCATTCCCCATGCCGGGCAGCAGTGTAACGCACTCGCGCTTTCGTACCGACTAAAAAATCTTTGCTGCACTGCACAGTTTCTAGTTGCAACTTAATTCGTAGATCACTAGGTGGCGATTAGCAACGCAATTCGACCATCCCCTCCCAGGACCCCGTCGATCTCTGCGTTTAGAAATCAAAGGGAATTTCTCATGACTGCGTTCAAACCGCTCCGCACTTCGCGCAACCTCGTTCTCGCTGGCCTCGCCCTGTTCGGCACTGTCGCCAGCTTCTCGGCTACCGTTTCGCCGGCCCAGGCCGCTCCGGCCCGCTACACTGCCAAGCTTTCGACCGCTGTCGCTGCTCCGGCTCGCAAGGTCGTGAACGGCGTGATCTGGAACTGCGCCGGCGACACCTGCAGTGGCCCGGTTGATGGCGCCCGTGCGCTCAACACCTGCGCCCAGGTCGTCAAGGCTTTCGGTCCGGTTGCGACCTTCACCGGCCCCAAGGGCGAACTGAGCGCCGAAGACCTCAAGACCTGCAACGCTGCCTGAGGCGTCGGGCTCCTACGGGAGCCCCCAAGGGCTGCCACTCGGCCCACAGGAACCCCCGAAATGTCCCTCGTCCTATTGGACGGGGGACTTTTTTATTGGTCGCTGAGCAAGCCGCGGCCGAGCAGGTCTGCTTCTAGGCCCGAGGCGTTCTGGAAATGGTGGACATGCCAGCCGCACTCGCGCGCGGCGATAATGTTGTGTTCGTTGTCGTCAACGAACAGCATGGCGCTTCCCGGAAGTCCGAACCTTGCCTCGGCCAAGGCGAAAATCGCCGGGTCGGGCTTGGCCAGCTGCTCCACCCCTGAAATGACAATGTCGCGGAACCGTTCGAGTACCGGAAAGCGCGGTGCGAAATCCGGCCAGAACTCGGCGCCGAAATTGGTAATCGCAAACATCGGCACGCCCTGCGCATGCAGCCGCTCGACCAGTTCGCGGGTTCCCGGGACTTCGCCCGGGATCGAATCGTTGAAATGGCTGGCATAGCGCCGGATCAACGCTTCGTGCTGCGGATAGTCGGCGATCCGTTCGGGAAGCATCTCGGCGAGAGGGCGCCCCGCATCATGCTGGAAATGCCATTCGGGGGTGACGACATTTGTCACGAACCAGTCCCGCTCTGCCGGGTCGGCAATCAGGTCGCGATAGATAAGGCGCAGGTCCCACTCCACCAGGACCTTGCCGATGTCGAACACGACGCCTTCGATTCGCGAATTCATTCCGATTCCCTTGAGCAGAAACGGCTTCGGCCCGCACCCCTGGAAGGAGGCGGGCCGTTGACTTTAGCGGGCCAGCCAGACCGGCCCACCCAAACCCGGGTGATTAGCCCTGGCGTGCCTTGAAGCGGCGGTTGGTCTTGTTGATCACATAGGTCCGGCCACGGCGGCGGATCACGCGGTTGTCCCGGTGGCGGTCCTTGAGCGACTTGAGGCTGTTGCGAATCTTCATGATGTCCTCGGGTGCGGCCTGTGCCGCTGGAAAATGAAGGTGCGCCGTTACGGGTGACTCGGAGCGAAGTCAAGCACGCGGGGCGCAAGTCTGGCCTATTTGGCGCGAATCTCGCTCAACTTGCGCTCCCATTGCAGGGCATGGGCCACGATCGTGTCGAGATCGTCGTGTTGCGGCACCCAGGGCAGGGTCTCCTTGATGCGCCGGTTGTCCGAGATCAGCGAATCGGGATCGCCCGCGCGCCGTGGACCGATCTGGCGGGTGATGCGCTGGTTGGTCACGCGGTCGACCGCGTCGAGCACTTCCAGCACGGAATAGCCCCGGCCATAGCCGCAATTCATGGTAAGCGAGCGGCCCGGCTCGGCAATCAGGGCCTCCAGCGCCAGGACGGGGGCCCTGGCAAGGTCGCTGACGTGGATATAGTCCCGCACGCCGGTACCGTCGGGCGTGTAGAAATCGGTGGCGAACTCTTCCTCCTTGTCGCGCTTGCCTAGCGCCGCCTCGACCGCGACCTTGATCAGGTGGGTCGCCCCGGCCGTCGACTGACCGCTGCGGCCTTGCGGATCGGCCCCGGCGACGTTGAAATAGCGCAGCGCGCAGAAGTTGAGCGGATGCGCCGCAGCCGTATCGCGCAGCATGGTCTCGCTCATCAACTTGGACATGCCATAGGGATTGATCGGACGCTGGGGGGTGTCCTCGGTCACGGGCGACACTTCGGGCACGCCATAGGTTGCGGCGGTCGAACTGAAGATGAAGTGAGGAACCCCGCCTTCGACGGCGCTGGCGATAAGCGAGCGCGTCTTGGCGGTGTTGTTGTGGTAATACTTCAGCGGATCGGAAACCGATTCCGGCACGATGATCGATCCGGCAAAGTGCATGATCGCGCCGATCTTCTGTTCGGCGATGATCCGCGCCAGGAGAACAGCGTCTCCGATGTCGCCTTCATAAAACGGGACCCCATCCGGCACGGCAAAGCGGAAGCCAGTCGTCAGGTTATCGATAACCGCGACCGGCCAACCGGCGTCTAGCAAGGCCAGAACCGCGTGACTACCGATGTAACCGGCGCCACCTGTGACAAGGACTAGACATTTCTGCATGGGCGCGATCTCTCGCACGATTGGCCAAAAATCAAGCGGTTATTGGGTCCAAACGGTCGGAGCACGAACTTGGGTTAGAACGAGCGCGCTTGCATCGCCGTCTGTTCGCAATCACATCGTTTTGCAGAAGCGATCAGCAGAAAGGCCAGCCAATGAAGTTCGCGCGGATTGCGGTACTTGCCGCCGGGCTCACACTTCTTTCGGGCTGCGTCACGCCAGTCGGGCCGGTCGAGGTCACCCGGTTCCACACGGGAGAAGCGGGTCTGCTCGGCAAAGATGGCATTTCGGTGGAGCCGGCATCCGGCAGCGACGCAAGCTCGTTGGAGTGGCAGACCTATCGCGGCGCCGTCATGCACGAACTGCAGCACATCGGTTACAGCGAGGCTCCCGCCGGTGGCGGTGGCCAGGTGGCCCTGATGCGGATCACTCGGACTACGCGCCAGCCAGAGCGGCGTAGCAGCCCGGTCAGTGTTGGTATCGGTGGATCGACCGGCTCTTATGGATCGGGTGTCGGCCTTGGGGTCGGGATTGACCTTTCGCCGCGGCCCAAGGCCCAGGTCGATACCGAACTGGCCGTGTCGATCCGTGAGCGGGCGAGCGGCAAGGTGCTGTGGGAAGGCCGCGCGCAGTTTTCCGTCGGTTCCGGCTCTCCGCTGGCGACGACTGCCTTGGCCGCGCCAAAGATGAGCCAGGCGCTCTTTTTGGATTTCCCGGGCAATTCAGGTGAGACTATAGAAGTCAAATGAGTGATATCCTGATTGATGCCAGCTTCGACGCGGGCAATATCGAAGTTCTTTCCATTGATGCCGCAACGGCCAGGCTGGCTATCCGCAAGGATCACCTGTCGGACTTTTACCAATGGTTCCACTTCCGCGTGGCCAATTGTGCGGGCCGGGAACTGGTGCTCAAGATCACGGGTCTTGAAGGCTCCGCCTATCCAGGCGGCTGGCCCGGCTATCGCGCCGCCGTCAGCGAAGACCGCGAGTTCTGGGGGCGCGCCGAATCGTCTTACAACAAGGCGGAAGAGGGCGGCACTTTGACCATCCGCTATTGCCCCTCCGGCAATGTCGCGTGGTTCGCCTATTTCGCACCCTATTCGATGGAGCGACACCACGATCTGGTCTCGAGCGCTGCGCTGGGAGAAGGGGTGACTCACCGTGTGCTGGGCCATAGCCTTGATGGCCAGCCAATCGACTGTCTCGAACTGGGCGATGGCGAGCGGCAGGTCTGGCTCTATGCCCGCCAGCATCCCGGCGAATCGATGGCCGAATGGTGGATGGAAGGCGCACTCGCCTGCCTGACCGATCCCGCCGATCCAGTTGGCCGCGCGCTGCGCCAACGCTGCCGGTTCCACATCGTGCCCAACGCCAATCCCGACGGCTCGCGGCGCGGACACCTGCGCACCAATGCCGCCGGCGCCAACCTCAACCGCGAATGGGATAGCCCGAGCGCCGAGAAGTCGCCCGAAGTCCTGGCGATCCGCAATGCGATGGACGAAAGCGGCGTCGACTTTGCCATGGACGTTCACGGCGACGAAGCGATTGCCGCCGTGTTCCTCGCTGGCTTTGAAGGCATCCCCTCGTGGAGCGAAGACCTGCAAGGCGGGTTCGACCGCTACAAGGCGATCCTCGCCCGGCGCACCCCGGACTTCCAGACGCGGCTGGGCTATCCGGTGGCGGGCAAGGGCAAGGCCAACCTCGCCATGTCGACCAACCAACTGGCCGAGCGTTTCGGCGCGGTCAGCATGACGCTGGAAATGCCGTTCAAGGACAACGACGACCTGCCCTGCATGGCGCAAGGCTGGTCGCCCGAACGCAGCGCGATCCTTGGTCGCGATTGCATGGGTGCGCTGCTGGAGTGGCTGGAGGGCTAAGCCTCAGTCGAGGCTGGCCGGGCCGAAAGCGTGCGGGAGCAGGTCGGACAGGCGCAGTTCGGTAACCGCCTCTTCACCGACGCACCATACGGTCGGATCGCTGCCGCCTAGGGCTGCCACCTCGTTGAGGACCTGCCGGCACCGACCGCATGGCGTGACGGGATCGCCAGCGCCGACTGCTCCGGCCTTGCCGCCGATCACCGCAACCGCTTCCAGCTTGCCGCGCCAGTTCTCGCTCAGCGCCTTGCCGACCGCGACGGTTTCGGCGCAGAGCGTCAGGCCATAGCTGGCGTTCTCGACATTGGCGCCGGTCACTACGCTGCCGTCGGCAAAGCCCAGTGCGGCTCCGACGTGGAAGTTGGAGTAGGGCGCATAGGCGCGGGTCGCGGCGTCGCGCGCTGCGGCGATCAGGCTTTCACGGCTCCAGGTCATCGCTGCACCACCACCCATCGCACCGGCACTGCGGCCGCATCACTGGCATACATCGTATTGGCACTCCACATCGTCCAGGGCCGTCCGGCATAGTCGGGCTGGAGGCGCGTGCGCACCAGCCACAGGTTGCGCTCCAGCGCCGCGCCCAGGTGATAGCGGTCCTCGAAGGTGCTGGATACCTTCAGGATCGTCGCCTTGCCGGTATGGGTCTCGATCTGGTTGATGAAGGTCATCAGCTCGCTTTCCACCGCGGCATCGCTGACCTTGACCGGACAGGCATCGGCCAGCATGTCGAGGTCAACCGCCGGGGGGAGCATCGCGCGGTCACGGGGTACGACCGTGACGAAATTGGCGGCCTGCTTTTCGGCGGGCTGACACGGGTCGTAACGGTGGACCGCGCCGATCTGGAGGCCCGCGTCGCGCGCATCCTCGAGGTTCTTCACAAAAGCCGGGTCGCGGGCAAAAGCGCTGGCCGAAGCGTCGAGGTAGGCGAAGTTCGCTCCCGTCGCTTTCAAGGCCTTGAAATCGACCTGGCCGTCCTCTGCCGAAACCTCCACCCCTTGCATCGGGAATTCCAGCTTGCTCGGCCGCCAGTGACGCAGGTCCCACCAGCCCCAAGTGCCGGCGATGATGGCCAAGAGCATCAGCGCGCCGATCAGGCGCAGGGTCCAGCGTTTCGATTTTCGGCTAGCCATTGGTGGAGCGACCCCGTCCTTGGAAGTTCAGCAGGTCAGCCCCTGATATGCAGTACGCAGATCAGCGTAAAGAGGCGGCGGGCCGTGGCGAAGTCGGTCTCGACCTTGCCTTCAAGCCGTTCCATCAGCATTTCTGCGGCTTCATTGTGGACCCCGCGCCGGGCCATGTCGATCGTTTCGATCTCGGCCGCAGTGGCCTTGCGGATCGCCTGGTAATAGGAATCGCAGATCGCGAAATATTCCCGGATCGGGCGGCGGAAGCGGCCAAGGCCAAGGATCAGCGTTTCCAGCAGGCCGCCCGATTCGTTCGAAACCTCAAGCGAGAGCCTGCCGTCCTCAACCGCCAGCTTCAGCCGATAGGGGCCTTGGTGCCCTGCCTCCCAGGCGCGCAGCGGTTTGAACAGGTTCTCCTCGATCAGGTCGAAGATCGCGATGCGCCGTTCCTGCTCGATATCCGCGTTGCGCCACAGAATGGTCGCCTCGTCGAGTTCGATATGGATGATGCGCGGGTCCGCCATGGGGCGCGCTTTTCGCAGATGCGAAATGGCGGGGCAAGTGTGTCCTCGCCTTCCACAGCCTGTGGATGAATTGCCCGGCAGGTTCGGCTTGCGCCGAGCAGCGGCTGCGCGCATTGATCGCACCCCATGGCCGAACCGATCCCCTTTGCCCGTCCCGACGAAACCGCCGCGCGCGCTCTGCCTGCCAATGTGGAGGCCGAGGCGGCGTTCCTGGGCGCCGTTCTGATCGACAACCGGGTGATCGAGGAACTGGTCGCGCCCTTGAAGGCCGAGCATTTCTTCGAACCGGTCCACGCCCGCATCTATGATCGGATCATGCAGTTGCTCGACCGCAAGGCCGTGGTCACGCCTGTCACGCTGAAGCCCTATTTCGAGGCGGACGAAGCGCTCAAGGAACTGGGCGGCGCGTCCTATCTCGCGCGGCTCACGGCAGACGGACAGGGCCTGCTCGCCCCGCGCGAGCTGGCCGAGCAAATCTATGACCTGGCGCTGCTGCGCGAACTGGTTTCGGTCGGCCGCAATCTGGTCAATTCCGCGCTCGACACGTCGGAGCGGGTCGAGCCGATGGAGCAGATCTCCGAAGCCGAAGCCGCGCTCTATCGCGTTTCGGAAGGGGCCTCGGTCGGCAGCGAGGCGCAGTCGTTCCGCACCTCTAGCCTGACCGCGATCACCCAGATCGAGAAGGCCCTGGCCTCTGGTGGCCACATCTCGGGCCTGACCACGGGGCTTGATGACCTCAATTCCAAGATCGGTGGTTTGCACGATTCGGACCTGATCATCCTCGCCGGACGCCCGGCCATGGGGAAGACCTCGCTGGCGACCAATATCGCCTTCAACTGCGCCGAGCGTTACCTGCGCGACATGCAGGACGGGATCGACCCGTCAAAGTCGGTCGGGGCGCCCACGGCATTCTTCAGCCTGGAAATGAGCGCCGATCAGCTCGCCACGCGTATCCTGGCCGAGCAGGCCGAGATCAGCAGCGAACGCCTGCGCATGGGCAAGATCAGCCGTGACGATTTCCAGCGTATTTCCTTTGCCAGCCAGCGCCTGGCGGAACTGCCGCTCTACATCGACGATACTCCAGCGCTGTCGATTGCCGCGCTGCGCACCCGCGCCCGCCGGCTCAAGCGCAAGCACAACATCGGCCTGATCGTGATCGACT
>CAZNBX010000059.1:0-8532 GCA_964571305.1 uncultured Novosphingobium sp. | reverse complement strand
CGCCGCGGGTATAGGGCACCACGCAGAAGGTGCAGAACTTGTCGCAGCCTTCCTGCACGGTCAGGAAGGCGCTGGGGCCGACCTTGCGCCGCGCGGGGAGGACGTCGAACTTGGTCTCGGCCGGCATGTCGGTGTCGACCGAACGGCGACCTTCGACGGCATCGGCGATCATCTGCGGCAAGCGGTGATAGGCCTGCGGGCCAACCACCATGCCGACGGCCGGAGCGCGGCGCATGATCTCTTCACCCTCGGCCTGGGCGACGCAGCCAGCAACCGCTATCAGCGGGGCGGTGCCATCCTCGCGGCGCAAGCGGCCGATGTCAGAGTAAACCTTTTCCGCCGCCTTTTCCCGGATGTGGCAGGTGTTGAGCACCACCAGGTCGGCCTCTTCCCCTTCCGGGGCAGGTGAAATGCCTTGTTCGGCGAGGAGTTCAGCCATGCGCTCGCCGTCATAGACGTTCATCTGGCAGCCGAAGCTTTTGACGCGATAGGTCCGGGGAGGCTGGGTAGGGCGCATGGGGAGGGGCCGATAAGCCAATTCCGCGCAAATTTGAAGCGCTATCGGCTGAGGGCCGCCAACAGTTCCTCGCGCGCGGTCGCCGCAATCGTCTTGCGGTTGGTCAGGGCCTCGCCGGTCAGCGGTTCAAGGAAGTGGACGGTCAAGCGAACCGGGCGACTGCGTGCCAGGATGCGCAGGAAATTGTCCAGTCCATGCTCGTCACCAACCCAGGCAACGTCCGCCGCCTCGGGGCCGTAGTCGAGCAGGACCGGCTGGACGGCGATCCCGGTTGGGATCGGCTCGATGGCGGAAAGCAGAGAACTCTTGAATGCCAGCAGTCCGGTGCCATCGCTGGTCGTGCCCTCGGGAAAGATGGTCAGTGCACCGGTATCCGACAGCGCGGTACGTACATCGGCGATCTGCTTGGTCACGGATCTGCGGTCATGTCTCGCGATGAAGACCGTATCGTTCATTTCGCACAGGGTCTTGAGCAAGGGCATCGCCGCAAGGCCATCGTGCGCGACAAAGGCGGTGCCGCTGGCCCAGGCGAGGGCCGGGATGTCGATCCAGCTGACGTGATTGGCCAGCAGGAATGCACCGCGTCGGACTTTTTCGCCGCGATAACTCAGCGCCACGCCCGCGATCCACGCAACGCCGCCGAGGAAGACACGCGGCCATGGGTTGGGAAGGCGCAGAATGCGGTGCAGGTAATGGAGCGGAACGCACAGGAATAGCAGCACCACCATCGCGGTCAGGCGAAGCCCGATCCGCAACCAACCAAGCGCGGAGATGCTCCGCGGGCGTGAGAGGGCGATGGCCATCAGCCCTCGCGGTCCAGCCGGACTCCGTAGAGTTCCATGCGGTGGTCGACGAGGCGGTAGCCCAGCTTTTCGGCAATCTGGCGCTGCAATGCCTCAAGCTCTGGATCAACGAATTCGATGACCTTGCCGGTTTCGACGTCGATCAGGTGATCGTGATGCGCCTCGGGTGCGGCTTCGTAGCGCGAGCGACCGTCGCCAAAGTCATGCTTGTCGAGAATGCCGGCCTCTTCGAACAGCCGGACAGTGCGATAGACCGTGGCAATCGAGATCTTCGGATCGATGGCAGAGGCGCGTTCGTGCAGGGCCTCGACGTCAGGATGGTCGGTGGATTCGGACAGGACCTTGGCAATCACGCGGCGCTGCTCGGTAATGCGCAGACCGCGCTGGGCGCAGAGGGCTTCGATGTCGATGGCTTGGTGCACGAATTGTCAGTCCAGAAAAAGAAAACGCCCCGCGATCATAGACCGGCGGGGCGATTCTTCAACTGCGGGCAAATAGCCAATCAGGCCTTGGGCTTGCGGCCCCGCTTTTGACCGGGCTTGCGACCCAGGCCGATTTGCTTGGCCAGGTCGCGGCGCTTTTCGGCATAGTTGGGAGCAACCATCGGATAGTCGGCGGGCAGGTTCCAGCGCGCGCGATATTCTTCCGGGGTCATGTTGTAATGCGTCATCAGATGGCGCTTGAGCATTTTCAGCTTCTTGCCGTCTTCAAGGCAGATAATGTAATCGGGCTTGACCGATGCACGGACGGATACGGCCGGTTCAGGTGCCTTTTCTTCGATAGCCACAGGCTGGCCAAGTCCGGCAAGAGCGCCGTAGACGTTGCTGATCAGGGTCGGGACCTCATGTACTTCGACGCTGTTGTTGCTGACGTGCGCGGCAACAATATCCGAAGTCAGTGTGATCAGCATTTCATTGATATCAGCCTGGGTTGCATCCATGGCCTTATTCCTTCCGTAGCGTGCGACCCGGAATTTTTGGGTTCCGGTTTCCCGTTGTTAAACTTAACTGGGTCGGATTAATCCATTCCCACTATCGAAACAAGTTTTTTAACTATCCGCTTCGGATCATTTCAATTCTGACGGGCTCTACAGCGCCTATTGATGTGGCGCTAACTTAGATCTTTGCAAAAAGTTATCGCATCCAAGCGGTCGCCACTTAAAGTACGATAATAATTATAGCGCTCACCAATTGGTGAAAAGTCGTGCGCCTGGTAGAGAAGTTCTGCAGGATTGCCGCGCCGCATTTCGAGAAAAAGCCTCTTCGCTCCTCGCGCTTTTGCATCATTTGCAAGCAAAATCAGTAACTTGCTTCCAATTCCCTTGCGTCTACATGCGGGGTCAACTGCAAGGAGCAGCAACTCTTCTTCTTCAAACCCGTGGCGCGAAAGGAAAAATCCTGCCGCTTGTTCATGACCCTCAGGTTCTGCGCCAGTAGGCGCGAGCAGGCGGTAGTGGCAATTGCCGAGCAGCAGGGCATCCTCGACCTGGCGACGGTTCCAGGCCTCGCCATATTCGGGCGCAAAGGCGGTTTGCATCACCGCCATGATCCGATCGACGTCGTCCGGAGCGGGCGTCATGCAGCCCCGGGCAGGCGCGCATCAGGCGCGCGTCCGTAGAGAGGTGCCGTATCAGTCGATAGCTGACCGCTTTGCAGAAGATGGAAGGCCCGGGCATCGGGCCAGATTTCCAGCGCCGTGCCATGCCCACGTTGCGAAACCAGGGCTTGCGACTGGCTTCCCGCAACCAGGTCCGTTCCGGTTCTTTCAGCGGCAGTGGCGGGAGGCAAAGAGGCGAGTTCACTCCGCGCTGCGCCGTTGGCCTCGAACTCCTGCACGAACCACTCGCCATGTCCGCCGGTGGTGCAAACGGTAACGGGAGCCCCTGGCTGCTCGTTCAAGGCAGCTGCCGCAATCAGCGCCAATGTCGGATAGCCGACCAACTCGGCATTCCAGGCAAAGGCTAGTGCCCGTGCCGCCGCGAGCCCGACGCGTACCCCGGTGAAGCTGCCCGGACCCAGCGCCACGGCAATGCGGTCTGCCTGGCCTTTGCCGGGCAAGGCCTCGATCATCGGGACGAGCTGCTCGGCATGGCCGCGGCCCAGCATGCGCCAGTCTCCAGCGACAAGCGCGTTGCCGTCAAACAGCGCGACCGAGCAGGCTTCCGTCGCGCTATCGATTACCAAGGTCTTCATGCCTGCGGTTTTAACCGCTTAGGCGATGGAATTGAAAGTGTCGAAATCTGGGCGCGGGCTGCGATCAAAGATGCTCGCTGGATCGCCATAGCCGAGGGTCGAGATCATGACCGACTTGTAAGTCGGCTTGTCGGCCAGGAACGCCGCATCGACCGCATCGGTCGAAAAACCGGTCATCGGCCCGGTATCGAGGCCCAGCGCGCGCGCGGCCATGATGAAATAGGCGGCCTGAAGCGTGGTGTTGAGGAACGCCGAACGCTCGCGCAGAGCGTCATTCCCGGCGAACCAGGCGCGGGCGTCGGTGTGCGGGAACAACCAGGGCAGCTGTTCATGGAATTCGAGGTCCATTGCCACGATCACGCTGACCGGAGCCTTCAGGATCTTTTCGCCATTCGCCGGCATCGTGCAGGCGGCAAGCTTTTGTTTGGCTGCGTCGGTGGTGCACCAGCGCAGGCGGGCGGGAAGGTGGTTGGCGCTGGTCGGCGCCATCTTCATCAGGTCCCAGATCGCGTGCAACTGCTCGGTGGAAACTGGCTTGTCGAGATAACCATTGTAGGTCCGCGCGGTGCGGAACAACTGGTCAAGCGAAGCGTCGGGCAGCGGCTGAGACATGCGGAATTCCCCCATCAAAATTGATTTGCAAAGCTTGGGCCGCGTCAGGCTGCGCGGACTTCGGTCACTTCCGGGACGTAGTGCTTCAGGAGTGTTTCGATCCCGTTCTTCAGCGTTGCCGTCGAACTGGGGCAGCCAGAGCAGGCGCCCTGCATCGCGAGATAGACGACGCCTTCGCGGAAGCCGCGATAGACGATGTCGCCGCCATCATTGGCCACGGCCGGACGCACGCGGGTTTCGATCAGTTCCTTGATCTGCGCCACCACATCGGCATGGGCCGGATCGTCACCGAAATCCTCTTCTTCCGCCGGCACTACGATGCCGGATGCTGTCGGAGCATGGAACAGCGGAGCGCCGGTGATGAAATGGTCGAGCAGGATCGCCACGACCTGCGGTTTCAGTGCCGACCAATCGACGCCTGGACCGGCGGTCACCGAAACGAAATCGCGCCCGAAAAGCACGCCCGTGACATCGCCTAGATCAAACAGGGCGGAAGCAAGTGGACTTGCCGCCGCATCCTCGTCGTCACGGAAGTCGCGGGTTCCGGCATACATCAATTCCTGTCCGGGCCGGAACTTGAGCGTTGCGGGATTGGGCGTGGTTTCGGTTTCGATGAACATGCCTTGGCATGTAGGCCGCAAGGTCGCCCGGTCAAGTGGTCGATGGCGCGCTTTTCCGATCATCGACGCGCAACTTGCCGATCAGTGTGCCGTTCAAAGCCTCCGGAAATGTATCTGATATTCACTAGTCCTTCATCAATGCGCCGCTTATAGCTCCTCGCATATGTCAAAGTCCCTTCGCGCGCTGCGTAATTTCGCCTTGATCCTTCCCGTGCTTTCGATGGTCACGGCTCCGGCAATTCAGGCGGCCCCGGCGAAGGGCAAGGGGCCTACGGCGGCGAAACGTGCCCCTGTTCCGGCTCCGGCAACCCCTGAGATCGACCCGAATATGCCGTGGCTTTATCGCGGCAGCGACATTCCGCATGACAAGGAATGGCAGTTCGGCGAACTGCCCAACGGCGTGCGCTATGTCGTGCGCAAGAACGGCGTGCCGCCGGGCCAGGTCTCGATCCGCATCAGGATGGACGTCGGCTCGCTGTTCGAAAGCGATCAGGAGCGCGGGTTCTCGCACCTTCTGGAACACATGGTGTTCCGCCAGTCGCGCTATCTGGGTGAGGGCGAGGCCATCCCGACATGGCAACGCATGGGCGCGACTTTCGGCAGCGATACCAACGCCGAAACTTCGCCGGTTGCAACGACCTACAAGCTTGACCTGCCCAATGCGACCGAGGCTTCGCTCGATGAATCGATGAAGCTGCTTTCAGGCATGATGATCGCCCCGGTGATCAACGAAAAGAACGTGCGGACCGACGTGCCCATCGTCCTGGCCGAAATGCGCGAACGCGGCGGCACGGCGACACGCATTTTCGAGCAGACCCAGCAGACCCTGTTTGCCGGCCAAAAGTTGGCGGTCCGTCCGGTGATCGGCACCGAAGCAACGCTCGGTGCAGCGAATGCAGCCACTGTCACGGCCTACCACCAGCGCTGGTATCGCCCGGAGAACGCGGTCGTGATCATGGTTGGCGACATTGCGCCAGAGGCGATGGAAGCCTCGATCAAGAAGTGGTTCGCTGATTGGCAAGGGGTTGGCCCCAAGATGGCCGAACCTCCGTTCGGTGACCCGTTGCCGCCCGCAGGAGCCAAGGGAGCCGCGCCGATTGGCGAGACGCGGGTCATTGCCGAACCGGAAATGCCGCGCTCGATCAGCTATGCGGTTCTGCGCCCGTGGCGCCCAGTGCGTGATACCGTGGTTTATAACCAGGGGATCATGATCGAATCTGTCGCCCAGGCGATCATCAATCGCCGGCTGGAGGCCAAGGCCCGGGCCGGGGGCAGCTTCCTGGTCGCCCAGGTCAACAAGGACAAGGTCGCGCGCTCGGCCGACGCCACCTATGTCAGCATCACGCCGCTTGGCCCGGACTGGAAGGCGGCGCTGCACGATATCCGCAGCGTTATAGCCGATGCGATGGCCAAGCCGCCCAGCCAGGAAGAAATCGACCGCGAGGTGCAGGAGTTCTCCGTCGCCTTTGAAAGCAGCGTCGAGCAGCGCCGCCTGCTTCCGGGCAGCAAGTTGGCCGACGACATGGTCACCGCGCTCGACATCCGCGAGACGATTGCCTCGCCCGAGGTGGTGCAGGACATCTTCAACCGCTCGATCAAGCTGTTCACCCCGGCCAGCATCCTGGCGAAGACCCGTGCGATGTTTTCGGGCAGCGTGACCCGCGCGGTCTACGTAACGCCGCTAGCGGGCGAAGCGTCGCCGGCCGCTTTGCGTGCCGCATTGGCGGCGCCGGCCACCGCCAGCAGCAACGCGCGTCTGGCGGCGAACAGCATCAAGTATTCGGACCTGCCGGCGATTGGCCAACCGGCGCAACCCGTGGCTGACAAACCCACCGGCTTGCTCGAAATCGAGCAGGTCGACTATGCAAATGGGGTCAAGGTCATTCTCTGGCCAACCGCCGAAGAGCCGGGCCGGGTTACGCTGAAGGTGCGCTTTGGCGCAGGCTGGCGGGCCTTTACCGAAAAGACCGCACCCTACGCCGCGCTGGGCGAGATGGCGCTGGTCGATTCCGGGGTGGGTCCGTTTGATCGTGAGGCGATGGACCGTGCTTCCACGGGTCGTAAGGTTGGGTTCGACTTCGAAATCGAAGATGCCAATTTTGCTTTCAAGGCCGATACGCGTGCGGCCGATCTGGAGGACCAGCTGCATCTTTTTGCTGCCAAATTCGCCATGCCGCGCTGGGACAGCAACCCGGTCCTGCGCGCCCAGGCGGCCTCGAAGATCAACTACGAAAGCTATGCCGCAAGTCCGCAGGGCGTGCTGGAGCGAGACCTGAAATTCCTTGAACGGGGCCGCGATCCGGTGTTCCGCACGCCGACCCCGGCCGATATCGACGCGACCACGGTTGAAGGCTTCCGCGCGGTGTGGGAACCGATCTTGCGTCAGGGCCCGATCGAGATCCAACTGTTCGGCGATTTCGACAAGGCCAAGGCGATTGGGGCCTTGAACCGCACCTTCGGGGCGCTGCCGAAACGTGGGGGGCTTCCCGTTGGAACTGCCGGCCTCGAAGCCCGGACCCTGGAGCCTTCGACCCAGCCGGTGCTGCTTTACCATCGCGGGCAGGACAACCAGGCGGCCGGGATCATCGGCTGGCCGACCGGTGGCGGTGCGGACCAGATCCGGGAAAGCCGGCAGCTCGAAATCCTGACCCAGCTGTTCCAGAACCGCCTGCTTGACCGGCTGCGCGAAAAACTTGGTGAGGCCTATGCGCCGCAAGTGGTCAATTCCTGGCCGGTCGATCTGAAGAATGGCGGCAATGTGCTTGCCATGGCCAATCTCCAGCCCAAGTCGGTGCCGGTATTCTTTGCCACGGCCGAGGAAATCGCGACCGACCTGGCGACCAACCCGGTAAGCGCCGAGGAACTGGCCTTGGTGACCGAACCGCTCAAGCAGTCATTGACCCGGGCCTCTTCCTCCAGTGCCTTCTTCATGTACCTGATCGAGGGGGCGACGGCGGACCTTTCGCGCTATGGCAAGGTGCGCAGCGTGCTGGGCGACTATACCGAGACGACCCCGGCAGCGATGCAGGCGCTGGCGCGCAAGTATCTTGCACCCGGCAAGTCGTGGCGGGTCGCGGTGATCCCGCAGGGCCAGACCCTTTCGACTTCCGTTGGTACGGCGCCCGCGACAAGTGGTGCGGGCCATTAGAGTTGCGCTGCTGAAATAAAATTACGCGATTGATGTAATTCAGTTTGCAAGTTTTGCATTTGCGGCCTGCTCCCGCTATGGGGCGCGCTTTGCGAAGAAGTGGAGCATGGAAAGTGGCGAGTAACTGGACCCCTGAAAGCTGGACGGCCAAGGAAGCACGGCACCTGCCGGGCTATCCCGATGCTGCGGCGCTGGACAAGGTCACGGACACGCTAACCACCTTTCCGCCGCTGGTTTTTGCCGGTGAAGCGCGGGCGCTGAAGGCAGATCTCGCTGAAGTCGCTGCGGGCAAGGGTTTCCTGCTGCAGGGCGGTGACTGCGCCGAAAGCTTTGCCGAGTTTCATCCCAACAATATCCGCGACACGTTCCGCGTGCTGCTGCAGATGGCCGTGGTCCTGACCTTTGCGTCGAAGCAGCCGGTTGTGAAGGTTGGCCGCTTGGCCGGCCAGTTCTCCAAGCCGCGCAGTTCGCCGGTCGAGGTGCAGGACGGCGTCGAACTGCCCAGCTATCTGGGCGACAACATCAACGGCATAGACTTCACCCCCGAAGCCCGCATTCCCGATCCGCAGCGTCTGCTGCAGGCCTATTCGCAGAGCGCCGCGACCCTCAATCTGGTACGCGCCTGTTCGACCGGGGGCTA
>CAZNBX010000058.1:5539-8683 GCA_964571305.1 uncultured Novosphingobium sp. | reverse complement strand
GAACGAGCAGGAAATGTCGAAGTACAACTTCGAGATTGCCGATACCGAACAGCTTTTCGACGGTTTCCGTCATGCCGAGCTGGAATGCCAGCGCTGCATCGAGGCGAACATTCCGCTTGCCGCCTATGATCAGGCGATCGAGGCCAGCCACCTGTTCAACCTGCTCCAGGCGCGCGGGGTGATCTCGGTGCAGGAACGGGCCAGATACATCGGCCGCGTGCGCGATCTTGCCAAGGGATCGTGCCAGGCCTGGATTGAGAAGAACAAGGACCAGTGGGCAAAGGACTATCCGGAGTGGAGCCTGTGAGCGATTTTCTGCTGGAACTCCGCTCGGAGGAAATCCCCGCCCGCATGCAGGCTGGCGCTCGTGCCGACCTGGAGCGACTGTTCCGCAAAGCGATGGACGATGCTGGAGTCGCGCTGGGTGAAGTGACCGTCTGGTCTACGCCCCGCCGACTTGCCCTGATCGCGCGCGGTTTGCCCTCCGCAACCGCAGCGGTCAGCGAAGAGCTTAAGGGCCCGCGCGTCGGCGCGCCGCCCCAAGCGCTTGAAGGGTTCCTGCGCAAGACCGGCCTTGCCGAGAGCGACTTGGTTGAGCGTGACGGCGTCCTGTTCGCGGTGATCGAAAAGCCGGGCCGCGCCACGGCAGACGTCCTGGCCGAAGCGATTCCGGGCTTGGTTCGCGCCTTTCCTTGGCCCAAGAGCCAGCGCTGGGGCGCCGCCTCGATCAGCACGGAAAGCCTGCGCTGGGTACGCCCGCTCTCGGCCATTGTCGCGCTGTTGGACGGCAAAGTCGTGCCGTTCGAGATCGACGGGATTGCTTCGGGCCGCCTGACCCGTGGTCACCGCTTCCATTCCGAGGGCGAGATCGAGATTGCCGGAGCGGACGATTATGCGGCCAAGCTGCGAGCCGCTCACGTCATCGTGAACCACGAAGTGCGGCAGGACCTCATCCGCGAACAGGCTGCTGCGGCAGCCCATGCCGAAGGGTTGCTGCTTGTTTCCGACGAAGGGCTGGTAATCGAGAACGCTGGCCTGACCGAATGGCCGGTGCCGTTGCTCGGCCGTTTCGACGAAGCATTCCTTGATGTTTCGCCTGAGGTTATTCAGCTAACTGCCCGGACGAACCAGAAATATTTTGTGTGCGAGAAGGATGGCAAGTTGGCCAATGCCTTCGTCTGCACGGCGAATATCGTTGCCGTGGATGGCGGGGTAGAGATCGTTGCTGGCAACCGCAAGGTGCTGGCTGCGCGCCTTTCCGACGCGCGTTTCTTCTGGGAACAGGACCGCAAGGGTACCCTTTCGCAGCAGGCGCAGAAGCTGTCGCGCATCACCTTCCACGAAAAGCTGGGCACGGTCGCCGACAAGGTCGAGCGCGTTGCCAAGCTGGCGGAATGGCTGGCGAGCGAAGGCATCGTACCTAACTGCAATCCGTCGCTCGCGCGGCAGGCGGCGGAGTTGTGCAAGGCCGACCTCGTCACCGAAATGGTTGGCGAGTTTCCGGAATTGCAGGGCCTGATGGGCGGATATTACGCCCGCGCTGAAGGCTTACCCGATGCTGTCGCCGATGCGATCCGCGATCATTACAAGCCCGTCGGGCAGGGCGACGAAGTGCCGACTGCACCGGTTACTGTCGCGGTGGCTCTGGCCGATAAGCTCGACACCATCCGCAGCTTCTTCGCTATCGACGAGAAGCCGACCGGTTCGAAGGACCCGTTTGCACTGCGCCGGGCGGCCCTGGGCATCATTCAGATCGTCACGACCAATGGGCTGCGGCTTGGCATTGGCGAAGGTGACGTACTCTCGTTCTTCGCTGACCGCCTCAAGGTCCAGCAGCGCGAGGCTGGTGTCCGTCATGACCTGATCGATGCGGTCTTTGCTTTGGGTGGTGAGGATGACCTCGTCCGCTTGCTTGCGCGCGTTCACGCCTTGCAGGCCTTTGTCGGCACCGAGGACGGTGCGAACCTCCTCGCGGGCTACAAGCGCGCGGCCAATATCCTGAAGAAGGAAGACTGGACGGGGCAGGGTGGCGCCTCTACCTACGATCCCGAACCAGCCGAAGCAGCCCTGATTGCAGCGCTCGACGACGCGGAACCGCGTGCGGCTGCGGCCGTGGCGGGCGAGGACTTTGCCGGTGCCATGGCGGCCCTGGCGACGCTGCGTGCACCGATCGATGCGTTCTTTGACGACGTGACGGTCAACGATGCCGACCCGGCCAAGCGCGCATCGCGGCTCGACCTCCTGTCGCGCTTCCGTGTTGCAGTGCACAAAGTGGCTGACTTTTCTAAGATCGAAGGTTAGGGCAACCGCACACCGGCAGGCGAATCGCCGGTTTCTGGCAACGGCGGTTTTCCATGACTACATACGTATTCACCTTCGGCGGCGGCGTGTCTCATCAGGACCCTCGCGCAAAGGACAAGACGGTGGTTGGGGGCAAGGGTGCGAACCTTGCCGAGATGGCCGGGATCGGACTGCCGGTCCCGCCGGGCTTTACCATCACCACCGAGGAATGCGTACGTTACCTCGCCGAGGGCGGGGACTTCTCCGATAGCGTGAAGTCCGAGGTTGCTGCGGCACTGGGCCATATCGAGCGCGCGGTCGGCAAGAAGTTTGGCGACACGGCCAATCCGCTGCTGGTTTCGGTCCGTTCGGGGGCGCGGGTTTCGATGCCGGGGATGATGGACACGGTCCTTAACCTTGGTCTCAACGACGCGACCGTTGTCGGCCTGGCGCAAAGCTCGGGCGATGCGCGCTTTGCCTGGGACAGCTATCGCCGCTTCATCCAGATGTATTCGGACGTGGTTCTGGGGATCGATCACCACCTGTTCGAGGACGCGCTGGAAATCGCCAAGGAAGACCAGGGCTATTACGCCGACGTCGAAATGCAGGCCGAGGACTGGCAAAAGCTGGTCAAGGAATATGCCAGCATTGTTGAGGGTGAGCTGGGCCGCCCGTTCCCGCAGGACCCGACCGAGCAACTGTGGGGCGCGATCCGCGCCGTGTTCGACAGCTGGGATTCGGACCGCGCCAAGGTCTATCGCCGCCTGAACGATATCCCGGGCGACTGGGGTACCGCGGTCAAGGTCCAGGCGATGGTCTTTGGCAATATGGGCGATACGTCGGCCACCGGCGTCGCCTTTACCC
>CAZNBX010000058.1:3782-5529 GCA_964571305.1 uncultured Novosphingobium sp. | reverse complement strand
TACGGCGAATGGCTGGTCAATGCCCAGGGCGAGGACGTGGTCGCCGGGATCCGCACGCCGCAATACTTGACCAAGTCGAGCCGTGAACGCGCCGGGGCCAAGCCGCTGTCAATGGAAGAGGCGATGCCCGAGGCTTACACCGAGCTGGCCGCCGTGTTCGAGCTGCTCGAAAAGCACTACCGCGACATGCAGGACATCGAGTTCACCGTGGAACGCGGCAAGCTGTGGATGCTCCAGACCCGCAGCGGCAAGCGCACTGCCAAGGCCGCGCTCAAGATGGCGGTCGACATGGTCGGCGAAGGTCTGATCGACGAGAAGACCGCGATCCTGCGCGTCGACCCGATGGCGCTGGATCAGCTCCTTCACCCGACGCTTGATCCCGACGCCGCGCGCGACGTGCTGACCACTGGCCTGCCGGCGAGCCCCGGCGCCGCTTCAGGCGCGATCGTGCTCGATGCCGATACTGCCGAAAAGCGCGCCGAGCGCGGCGATGCGGTGATCCTGGTGCGGGTCGAAACCAGCCCGGAAGACATCCACGGCATGCATGCGGCCAAGGGTATCCTGACCGCGCGCGGCGGGATGACCAGCCACGCGGCGGTCGGTGCGCGGGGCGGGGGCCGCCCCGGCGTCTCGGGGGCCGCGGGTGTGTCGATCGACATGGCGACGCGGACCCTGCGGATCGGCAATCGTGAGCTCAAGGAAGGGGACCAGATCACCCTCGATGGTTCGACGGGTGAGGTCATGGCCGGACACGTCCCGACGATTGAGCCGGAACTTGTCGGTGACTTTGGCGTGCTGATGGGCTGGGCTGACCGGCATCGCCGGATGAAGGTGCGCACCAATGCCGAAACCCCGGACGACTGCCGCACCGCGCGCCAGTTCGGGGCCGAAGGGGTTGGCCTGTGCCGGACCGAGCACATGTTCTTCGACAACACCCGCATCGCTGCCGTGCGCCAGATGATCCTGGCCGAGGACGAGGCGGGGCGCCGCGCCGCGCTGGCCAAGCTGCTGCCCGAACAGCGCGCTGACTTCCATGCGATCTTCGAGGTGATGGCCGGCCTGCCGGTGACGATCCGCCTGCTTGATCCCCCGCTGCACGAGTTCCTGCCGCATGCCGATGCGGAATTTGAGGAACTGTCGGAAGTGATCGGCATCGGTGTTGATACGCTGAAGCGCCGCGCGGCTGAACTGCACGAGTTCAACCCTATGCTGGGTCACCGTGGTTGCCGCTTGGGTATCACCTTCCCGGAAATCTACGAGATGCAGGTCCGAGCGATCTTCGAAGCGGCCTGTGACGTGGCCGCCGCCCACGGCGAGGAAGTCTTCCCCGAAGTGATGATCCCACTGGTGGCGACCAAGAAGGAACTCTCGATCCTGCGAGCCCTGGTCGACCGCACGGCCGCTGCCGTCTTTGTCGAGAAGGGCCGGACAATGGCCTATCACGTCGGCACGATGATCGAGCTGCCGCGCGCTGCGCTGATGGCCGGGGAGATCGCGGAAGAAGGCGAGTTCTTCTCGTTCGGGACCAACGACCTGACGCAGACCACGCTGGGGGTCAGCCGTGACGATGCCGGCAAGTTCCTCGGCGCCTATGTCGAGCAGGGCATCTTTGCTCGCGATCCGTTCGTCAGCCTCGATGTCGATGGGGTGGGTCAGCTGGTCCAGCTCGCCGCCGACCGCGGCCGCGTCACGCGCCCGAACATCAAGCTGGGCATCTGCGGCGAACATGGCGGTGATCCGGCGTCGA
>CAZNBX010000058.1:0-3743 GCA_964571305.1 uncultured Novosphingobium sp. | reverse complement strand
TCTGCGAAAAGGTCGGCCTCGATTACGTCTCCGCCAGTCCCTACCGCGTGCCAATCGCCCGCCTTGCCGCGGCGCAATCGGCCCTGCGTTAAGGGCGCCAGCCGCTTAGGGTGAGGATCTCGAACCGTTCGACCGTGCCGGCTTCAAAAGCCTGCACGGCGCGGTTGTATGCAGCTTTGCCCAAAGCAGGGCCAGGGTTGGCGAGGCAATTGCTCAAGGCCTGGGCTCGTAAGTCGCTGACCAAGCTGTTCAGGCTGGAAAACCGCACGTCGAGGTGGCGGCTGTCCACGACCGGGTTGGCCCATCCGGCGCGCTGGAGCAATTGACCGCCTGCGCGCACATCGACAGCGGGATGAAGGCGCGGGGCAGGGCGCTCACCATCGGCTTCCAGCATTGCTTGGCGTAAGGCGGGCAGGCTTCCCGCCGCGACGAAGCTCGCCAGTGCCAGTCCGCGTGACGCGAGGGCATTGCGCATGTGGATCAAGGCTCCTGGCAGGTCGTTCACCGTGTCGAGAGCGCCAAGGCTGACGATCAGGTCATAGCCCTTGTCGGGGAAGGGCAGTTCATCATTGAAGCCCTCGGCGGGATCAACTTCCTCGACCGCGACACCGCGCCGGCGCAAGGCTGAGGCCAGTTCGCCGGTCCATTCGCCGATGACCAGCGCGCGGCTCGGTTCGTGACGCAGGAAAGCGAGCCGTTCGAGAACGTCCTCGACCATGTCGTCGAGCAGGTAACGCGCCGCTCCGGGGCGCTGTTGCAAAGCTCGAGCACGACGCCGCGCAGCGAGACGGCGCCCAGGGGCAAAGATGATATGCGGGGCAGGCTGGTTCACGCTTTCGCCCTGCCTTGCGCTGCGCGGCCATGCAAGCGATAGAAGGTGCAACGATGCAGCTTCACCCGCTCCTCGTCCCGGTCGCTGACTTGCTTTTCCCGCCCCGATGCCCGCTTTGCGGCGAAGGGCTTGCTGCGCAGACGGGCCTTTGCTCCGCTTGCTGGGGAACGCTGGTGATTCCGGGCGAGCCATGCTGCACGGCTTGCCAGCGACCTTTGCCCGACGCCACAGCCACCGGCGCAACATGCGCGCCGTGCCTGGCCAGTCCGCCGCGCCATGACGGGATTGCCGCCGCGACTCTCTACAACGATGCTTCGCGCCAGTTGATCCTCGCCTTCAAACACGGCAGGCGGATCGCGATGGCGCCATTGCTGGCGCGCCTGATTGCCTCTCAGCTGCCGCAAGAGGTGGACGAGAACTGGCTGGTTGTCCCGGTGCCACTGCATCGCTGGCGGCAATGGACACGGGGATTCAATCAGTCGGCGCTGCTCGCACGGGAGTTGTCCAGGGCCAGGGGCAGCAGCCTCGTCGTCGATGCCTTGGTCCGGAGCGAGGCGACGCCCAGCCTTGGCGCACTGGGCAGGAAAGCCCGGGCGAGGGTCCTTTCCGGTGCCCTTGAAGTCAACCCACGGCGCCGCGAGTCCCTGAAAGGAAGCCAGGTTCTATTGGTCGACGATGTCCTGACTAGTGGAGCGACCAGTGGGGCCTGCGTTTCGGCACTCAAGCGAGCGGGTGCGAAGGTGGTGCGGATCGCCTGCTTCGCCCGTGTGCTGGATGACGCGCAAACGAAAACGCCCGGAACATGAAGCTCCGGGCGTCCTCGTGACGAAACTGCATAGGGCTTCCGCTTTTGCGGTTCGGCAGATCCCCCTTCGATCTGCCTCGCCCAATCCCTCATGCGGCGGGTGGTCCCTGAACCTGGGCCGACGGCCTTTCCGCTCGGGCAGTGATCGTCGATTAAACGGGCAATGAAAAGCGTGATCCGCAAGGCCGCATATTTTTGCTCGACACATGTGGTGTAATTGCAACAAGGGAAAGCGATGAGTGGACAGGATCAGAATGACCGGGAAACCGGCAGCGCCTTCATGCCGAAGTTCGATGGGCAGGGCTTGCTCACGGCAGTGGCCGTTGCGGCGGATACCCGTGAGATCCTGATGGTCGCCTTCATGGATGCCGAGGCACTGGAGAAGACCAGGGAAACGGGTTGTGCGCATTTCCATTCCCGTTCGCGTGGGCGCTTGTGGATGAAAGGGGAGACCTCTGGCCACGTGCTCAAGGTATTGGAAATCAGGGTGGATTGCGATCAGGATGCACTCGTGCTGATTTGCGAGCCGCAAGGCCCGGCCTGCCACACCGGAGCGACCAGCTGCTTTTATCGCAGGCTGGGCGGAGACGGGCTGGAGCGCTTGCCAGATTGACGCTTACGTAAAGGTAAGCTATCTGCGCGGCCATGGAACAGCTCGTTGACCGGCCCTCCGCGCACGACGGGGCGCACCTTGATACGCCCGACGCGCTGCAGCGCGAACAGTTCACCATTTCCGACCTGACCGAAGAGTTCGGCGTCACGGCGCGGGCGCTTCGTTTCTATGAGGATGAAGGCCTGATTGCTCCGGCCCGAGTCGGGCTGACCCGGGTCTATTCCAAGCGCGATCGCGCACGTCTGGCGTGGATATTGCGTGCCAAGAACGTCGGCTTCAGCCTGACCGAGATCAAGGAGATGATCGATCTCTACGATCTGGGCGATGGCCGGGTCGAACAACGCAGGGTGACGGTCCAGCGGTGCCGCGAGAAGGTCGAGCGGTTGAGCCAGCAGCGCGCTGACCTGGATGCAGCTATTACCGAACTGAACACTTTCATTTCATTGGTCGAGACAGTCGACACGCCGACCCGCAAGGGTTGAGCCATTAGCCAAGGATAGGGCCCATGCCGATTTACAAGGCGCCGACGCGCGACACCCGTTTCGTGATCAACGAAGTGCTCAAGCTTGAACAGTACGCCGGTCTGTCAAGCTTTGAAAATGCCGGCCCGGACATGGTTGAAACCGTGATCGAGGAATGCGGCAAGTTCGCTGCTGAAGTGCTGGCGCCGCTCAACCTGTCCGGTGATCAGCAGGGCTGCACTCGCCATGCTGATGGCTCGGTGACCACGCCCGAGGGCTTCAAGCAGGCATTCGACCTCTATCGCGAGGCGGGCTGGGGCACTTTGGCGGCTCCGGAAGAGTTTGGCGGGCAGGGGCTACCCCACGTCCTGGGCTTTGTCGTCGAGGAATTCGTCGCCACAGCCAACCAGGCCTGGGGCATGTATCCCGGGCTCACTTCCGGGGCGATCAGCGCGATCCTCGCCAAGGGTAGCCCGGAACAGCAGGCCAAGTACCTGCCGAAAATGATTGGTGGTCAGTGGACCGGGACCATGAACCTGACCGAGCCGCATTGCGGCACCGACCTGGGCCTGATCCGCACCCGCGCCGTCCCTAATGCTGACGGCAGCTATGCGATCACCGGCACGAAGATCTTCATTTCGGCGGGCGAACATGACCTGACCGAGAACATCATTCACCTCGTCCTTGCCAAGACTCCCGGAGCGCCGGAAAGCAGCAAGGGCATTTCGCTGTTCATCGTGCCGAAGGTGCTGGTGAATGACGACGGTTCGCTGGGTGAACGCAACGCTGTTTCGTGCGGTAGCCTGGAACACAAGATGGGCATTCACGGCAATGCCACCTGCGTCATGAACTATGACGGGGCCACCGGTTGGATGGTCGGCGAGGAGAACAAGGGTCTCGCCGCCATGTTCATCATGATGAATGCGGCGCGTCTCGGCGTTGGCATCCAGGGTCTGGCCCAGGCCGAAGTCGCTTACCAGAACGCCGTGCAATATGCCCAGGACCGACGCCAGGGTCGCGCCCTGACCGGTC
>CAZNBX010000057.1:2501-8686 GCA_964571305.1 uncultured Novosphingobium sp. | reverse complement strand
TTCGTCCTCCCGGCGCTGATGCTGAACTACATGGGGCAGGGCGCTTTCGTCCTGTCGCAGGATGCTGCCGGTGCGGCCGCGATCATCAAGGACCCGTTCTTCCTGATGGTTCCCGACATGGTCCGCGTGCCGGTGATCTTCCTCGCTCTGGCCGCGACGATCATTGCCAGTCAGGCGGTCATTTCCGGTGCCTTCAGCCTGACCCAGCAGGCGATCCAGTTGGGCTTCATGCCGCGCATGCAGATCAAGCACACCAGCGCTTCGGCGGCTGGGCAGATCTATATCCCGACGCTGAATTGGGGGCTGATGATCATGGTCATCATCCTGGTCCTGTTCTTCCGTTCGTCGAGCAATCTTGCCGCCGCCTATGGCATCGCGGTGACCTGCGCGATGTTCATCGATACGTTGCTGCTTGCCGCCGTGCTGGTCACTCTGTGGCGCTGGCCGCTGTGGAAGGCCGCGCCCCTTGTCCTCGCCTTCATCGTGGTCGATCTGGCCTATCTTGGCGCCAACCTGATCAAGGTGCCGGATGGCGGCTGGGTGCCGCTGACCATGGGCCTGCTGATCTTCACCATGCTGACGACCTGGTCGCGTGGGCGCCAGCTGATGCGCCAATCCATGGCCGAAGGTACGATCCCGTTCGAGATCTTTGCCAAGAGCGCCCATTCCAGCGCCCAGCGGGTGCCCGGAACGGCGATCTTCATGGCCAGCACCAGTTCGGGCGTGATCGTCCTGACCGTATCGATCCAGGACGTGCCCTTCGTTGTGGAGGAAAAGCGGAGCAGCTGCCAGGACCTTGGCCAGGGCTTCTACCGGGTCGCGCTGAACTATGGTTTCCTCGAGGAAACCGACGTTCCGACCGCGCTCAAGAGCGTGAACATGTGCGGCGAACCGTTCGACATGATGAAGACCAGCTTCTTCCTCTCACGCCAGACGCTGATCGCATCAAGCAAGCCGGGAATGGCGATCTGGCGCGAAAAGCTGTTCGCATGGATGCTGCGCAATGCCGCCAGCGCGATGTCGTTCTTCCGCTTGCCCTCGAACCGCGTGGTCGAGCTGGGCAGCCAGGTCGAGATCTAGGCGCTCAGCTGCGCGCGCCGCGATTGCGGGCCGCGAACCACGGGATCATGCGGCGGATCGCTTCCTCGATCTCGGGGGTCGAGACCGCAAAGCTCATTCGGATGAAGTGATTGCCCTCGACCGGGTCGAAGTCGATCCCGGGTGCGGTCGCTACGCCAGTGTCCTCCACCAGTTGCTGACAGAATTCGAGCGCGTCATCCGTGAAGTCGGATACGTCGGCATAGATGTAGAACGCGCCGTCGGGGGGGGCGATGCGCGCTAGCCCCAGTGCGGGCAGGGCTTCGAGGAGAAGCTGCCGGTTGCGCGCGTAGGTGGCAAGGTGGCTTTCCAGTTCCTCGGTGCAGTCCATCGCAATCAGACCGGCATGCTGGGCGAGACTTGGCGGGGTGAGGAACAGGTTGCCCATGCGTGCACGGGCCGCGTCGATCCCGCTTTCCGGAACGATTAGCCAGCCAAGCCGCCAGCCGGCCATCGACCAGTATTTCGAGAACGAATTGACCACCAGAGCATCGGGGGCGACTTCCAGGATCGACGGGGTTTCCATGCCATAGGAAATGCCATGGTAGATCTCGTCGGAAATGATGATGATGCCGCGTTCCCGGCATACTTCGGCAATCGCGGCCAGTTCGTCACGGGCAATGATCGTACCGGTCGGATTGGCCGGACTGGCCAGGATCAGGCCCTTCGGTGCCGGATCAAGCGCGGCCAGCGCCTTGGCGGTCATCTGATAGCGTTCCTCTTCACCGCAAGGCACTTCGACCGGTTCAAGGTGCAGGGCGCGGCAATTGTTGCGATAGGCGACATAGCCGGGACGCGCGAAGGCAACGCGGTCGCCGGGATTGAAGCTCATGTTCAGGGCCATGACCAGGCCAGGTGAAGCCCCATTGGTCAGGATGATCCGGGTCGGGTCGATCGTGACCCCGTACCAGTCGGCATAGTGCTGGACGATCCGCGCCTTCAGGCCCGGGCTTTCCCAATAACCCATCGGATCATTGTCGAGCACCTTGTGCGCTGCCGCGATGGCGGCGGGCGGTGCGCCGGTTGAGGGCTGGCCGAATTCCATGTGGATGACGCTGCGCCCTTCGGCCTTGAGGCGGTGGGCGATGCCGGAAACGGCGATGGCGCGGAAAGGATCGATCTTGGCAGTCATGCCAGCGCGGTAGACAGGCTGCGGGCAAAAGAAAAGCGCGGCGCTCAATCAAGAGCGCCGCGCCGTTTCCTTAAAGCAGTTCAGCTTAGCCGATGTTGGCGCTGACCATGCAGTAGAGCATCGGCAGCGACAGCAGCGTGTTGGTGCGGCTGGCATAGAGCGCGCGCGGTGCTGCGGCGGCCTTTGCTTCGGCGGTGGCTTCAACCAGGCCGAGGATTTTCTTCTGGGCGGGCCAGATGATGAACCAGACGTTGAAGGCCATGATCAGGGCCAGCCACATGCCCAGACCGATCAGGTTTTCGCTGGCGGTCGCGCCGTTCAGCGTCATGGCGCGGTGGCCATAGCCCTTGACGATCGAGATCGCGAGGCCGGTCAGCACGGTGAACAGGGCACCATAGCGGAAGAAGAACAGGACCTTCGGCGCGATGTAGCCGGTGACGCCGCCCTTCAGCTCAGCCGGGATTGCCGGCATGGTCGGGACCTGGACGAAGTTCAGGTAGTAAAGCAGGCCGATCCAGGTGATCCCGAAGAATACGTGGAGCCAGGAGAGGACCGACGCGGCGTTGACCGGCAGGGTGCCTTCCGAGATTCCGGCAAAGCGGAACATCACGATCAGCGCGAGGACGACACCGGTGAGCAGCACCAGGTGCAGGTTTCCAAAAAATTTGGCCATTTGCTTCCCCCTAATTTCGAAGCGTTGTTTTCAGCGTTGTAACCTTGACCCAGGTTATTGGGTCGCAGTGAGCCTTATTGCGCGGATGAATCGCTTTTGCGAGTAATTTTCACTCGTGCGGCGGATCGCTCAGCACTTCGCTCTCGGCCTCGCGCAGCAGTCCATGGCGCAGCAGCATGGGCAACTGGGTAAACGTGAACAGGAACGACAGCGGCATGAATAGCCAGAGCTTGAGTGAGATCCAGGTGCCGAAGTTGCCCTTCTCGACGTTGAAATAGTGCCGCAGCACTTCGTTCAGCACGGCGAGGAACAGGAAGAACAGGCCCCAATTGCGCGACAGCTTGCGCCAGCCAGCCTCGTCGAGCCCCTCGAATGCAGCTTCGAGCAGGTACTTGAGGTAGGCCTTGCCCCGCGCCACTCCGGCCAGCAGGACTACGCCGAACAGGATGTAGATCGCGGTTGGCTTGACCTGGATCCAGATCGGATCGCGCAGCAGGATGGTCAGGCCGCCGAACCCGACGATCAGCACGGTCGAAAGCCACAGCATCGGCGAGATGTGGCCGAGCCGCCAGCGCGACACGCCCAGCGCGATGATTGCGGAAAGCATGAAGGCACCGGTGCCCTTGATCACGGCTACGACCTCACCGACGGCATCGTGCTGACCAGACGGCGGGGAGAATTGGCGGTAGACCAGGAAGAACACCAGGACCGGGCCGAAATCGACCAGCAGGTTGAGCCAGCCGGGCTTCTGCTTCTTGGCGGGTGCGGCTTCGTTCATCATGCTACCCCTGCAATGACACGGGCGACAAGGTCCGGATCGAAGGGACGCAAGTCATCGATTTTCTCGCCAACGCCGATGGCGTGGATCGGCAGGCCGTATTGCTCGGCCGCCGCAACCAGAACCCCGCCGCGTGCGGTGCCATCCAGCTTGGTCATGATCAGGCCGGTTACGCCCGCGACCTCCTTGAAAGTCTCGATCTGCTGAAGGGCATTCTGGCCGTTGGTAGCGTCCAGCACCAGCACGACGTCATGCGGCGCCTCCGGGTTCAGGCGGCCAAGGACGCGGCGAATCTTCGCCAGTTCGTCCATCAGCTCGCGCTTGTTCTGAAGCCGGCCAGCCGTGTCGACGATCAGGGCGTCGATGCCCTTGTCGGTTGCTGCCTTGACCGCATCGAACACCACGGCTGACGGATCGCCGCCCTCGGGGCCCTTGACGATCTCGATGTCCAGGCGCTCGGCCCAGACCGCAAGCTGGCCGATGGCGGCAGCGCGGAAGGTGTCGCCTGCCGCCAGCATGACCGAATAGTCGAGTTCCTGGAACAGGTGGGCCAGCTTGGCGATGGTGGTGGTTTTGCCCGAGCCGTTGACCCCGATTACCAGGATCACCTGCGGACGCGGAAAGGCGACGATGTCGAGCGGCTTGGCCACGGGACGCAGGATCGCGGCGATTTCCTCGGCCACGGCCTCACGGATCGCGGTTTCGTCGGCGCCCTTGTCAAACCTCTCACCCGCCAGCTTGGCGCGGATGCGCGCGGCGGCGCGGGGACCAAGGTCGGAAAGGATCAGCGCGTCCTCGATCTCGTCGAGTTGCGCATCGTCGAGCCGGGTCTTTGAAACGATCCCGGCGAGGTTTTCGGTCAGCTTTTCGGAGGTCTTGCGAAATCCGCCGAACAGGCGCTCTGACCAGCTGGCGCTGCCGCTATCTTCCGCACTCATGCCAACAAGCCTTCAACAATTCGGGTAGGGGTAACGGTCACTAGGGTTCCTGCATGGGTTCCGGGCGGCAATTGCACCCGGGCGAAGTTCGGCGCATGGCCCGTTCCGTCGCGTTCGGCAAGAACTTCGAGTTCCTGTCCGACCAGGCTTTGCAGCCATTGCGCGCGTTCGGCGGCGACTGCGCTGCGCAATTCCGCGGCCCGCGCCTTGATCGTGGCCGGATTGACCTGCGGCATCCGCGCCGCCGGGGTTCCGGGACGCGGCGAGTAAGGGAAGACGTGGCCGTGGACCAAACGCAGTTCACGGATGATCGAGAGATTGGCGGCATGGGCCCCGTCATCTTCGGTCGGGAAACCGGCGATGAGGTCGGCGCCAAAGGCAATGTCGGGACGCTGCGCCAGCAGGCTTGCCACGAGGTCCAACGCCTGGGCGCGGCTGTGGCGACGCTTCATTCGCTTTAGGATCAGGTCGTGCCCATGCTGCAACGAAAGGTGGACGTGCGGCATCACGCGGGGCTCGCTGGCAATCAGGTCGAGCAGCTGGGGATCGATCTCCACCCCGTCGACCGAGGATAGGCGCAAGCGACCGAGTTCCGGAAAGGCATCGAGGATCGCCGCGGCCAGAGCCCCAAGCCCAGGTGCGCCGGGCAGGTCGTGACCCCATGACGTCAGGTCCACGCCGGTCAGCACGACCTCGCGGCTGCCGAGCGCGAGGTGGCGTTCGACAGTGCGGAGGACTTCGGCAATCGGCTGGGAGCGGCTCGCGCCGCGTCCCTGCGGGATGACGCAAAAGGTGCAGCTGTGATCACAGCCATTCTGGACCGCGATGAACGCGCGGGTGTGCTGGCGGACTTCGTGGCTCTTCGCAGGCACGTTCCAGGCCCGGGGGTCGAGCTTGGCGGTATTGGCGATCAGCCCATCGACTTCCGGCATCGCTGATAAAGCAGCGCGCTCCACTTCCGCAGCGCAGCCGGTGACGAGCAAGCGAGCTGTGGGCCGCTCACGGCGCGCGCGCCGAATGGCCTGGCGGGTCTGGCGGACGGCTTCGGCGGTGACTGCGCAGGAGTTGATCACCACCAAGTCGCTTTCCTGGGCGAGAAGCCCGCGAAGCTGCTCACTTTCCGATAGGTTAAGCCGGCAGCCGAGGGAAATCACTTCGGCAGCCATTTACGCGGCTCCGAAGGTGGCCGGATCAAAGTCTCCGCGAAAGCTTTCGGTCGCTGGGCCGGTCATCAGGATGCGGCCACCTTCGGTCCATTCGATCTGCAAGTCGCCGCCTGGCAGCGAAACCGTGACCTTGCGGTCGACCAGCCCGCGCCGCATTGCGCCGATTGCCGTCGCGCACGCGCCGGTGCCGCAAGCCCGGGTTTCGCCCGCACCGCGCTCCCAAACCCGCAGGCGAATGTGGCTGCGGTCAGTCACAGTCGCGACATTGACGTTGATGCGCGCGGGGAACACAGGGTCATGCTCGATCTCGGGCCCGAGCCGTTCAAGTTCGACGGCGTCGCAGTCCGGGACGAAGAAAATGACGTGCGGATTGCCGACATTGACTGCGGGCGGCTCATCC